>SHMQ01000045.1 GCA_008534395.1 Candidatus Acidulodesulfobacterium acidiphilum | reverse complement strand
GTTCATATAATCTGCTTGCATTTATATCCATAAAAATGGAAGCGGCTTGGACGCATAATATTGTCGGGAAGGTGCAGCCTAATTTGCCTTTTTATAAAAAATTTACACAAAAAAGTTGACAGTATCAAATTGTTCGAACTTCCGTTAATGGTCCCGTTCCCGTTAGTATCGGCAAAATTAACGTTGCTTGCCGTTATCTTTGTATAAAAACATTCGTTGTTTACAACGGTCGGACCAATATAAGGCGTGTAGAAACTAGAAGGACAATCCCACGTATTTTGGTTGCTGCCACTACAGTTAGGACTGCCGTTATTATTAAACGCACTGCACACCCCGCTTACGCTTCCTCCGTTCCTGCAGTAATTCAGCGCAGCCATTTCCTGCTTTGCAACATTAACCGCCGTTTCCTCGTTTACTATATTCACGCTCTTTGCGGAACCGGCTATAAAACTTTCGGTTATAGCGCCCATAGCCAGTCCGATTATAATAATCGTAAAAACTATTTCTATAAGACTGAATCCGTCTTTGCCTATATAGTCCGCCTTAACTATTTTATTACGCATACTAACATTCCGCCTTACGTTACGCCTGATCTTATCCATTTTTATAATTGTAATTATTGTTAAATTATATCGTAATTTTAAGTAAATGTAAAAAATGTAAAATATAGTTAATTTAGCTATTATTTTCTTCCATTTTCTTTAAAATGTAATATAATAAGAAGTTTATATATAATTTTAAATATAAATAAACTTAATAAATTTTATTTAGTATATTTCAATATCTTACATTATGAATAAACTAAGTACGGGCAATGCTAAAAAAGCTTTAACCGAAAATAAACCCCTTAAAGCTCTCGGCATAGTTTTCGGCGACATAGGGACTAGCCCTATATACACTATAGCCGTTATTTTTACCTACTTTAAAGTAACAGGCACAAACGTTTTAGGCGTAGTGTCGCTTATAATTTGGACGCTTACCCTGCTGGTTACCGTCCAGTACGTATGGTTTGCAATGGGTATTAGCGAAAGAAACGAAGGCGGCACTATAATACTTAAAAATATTATTCAAAAATATATTAAATCCGCCCGCGAAGTTGCTTTCATAACCGTAATATCGTATATTGCGCTGTCGCTGCTCATAGGAGATTCGGTTATTACTCCGGCTATAAGTATATTAAGTGCCGTAGAGGGGATAAGCCTTATTCCTTTTTTTAAAAATATAACGACGGATACCGTAATTTTAATCTCGGTCGTAATAACTATCGTGTTATTCTGGTATCAACATAAAGGGACGGAAAAGGTAGCAAATATTTTCAGTCCGGTAATGCTTTTATGGTTTATAGTTATCGGCGCTTCCGGCATTTTATCGCTTTTGCATATGCCGCAAATATTTTTAAAGGTTATAGACCCTTACTACGCTTTGAGATTTTTATTTAACGGCAGTATTTCGGCAAATCGTTTAATAGCCCACGGAATCATTTCTTTATTCGTTCTTTCCGACGTCATTCTTTCTGCAACCGGCGGCGAAGCCCTTTACGCCGATATGGGGCATATAGGAAGAAAACCAATTACGAAAGCATGGATTTTTGTATTTATAGCGCTAATATTTAACTATATGGGACAGGGCGCTTTCCTGCTTACGCATAAGACGCAGACGGATGCTTTTTTTATGATGCTTTATTCGCAGTCGCATATATTTTACACGCCCATTCTTATTTTAAGTATTGCGGCTACGATAATAGCATCTCAGGCGGTTATAAGCGGAATATTTTCAATAGTCTATCAGCTTATCAACAACAGAATTATTCCGTTATTAAAAATAAACTACAATTCCAGCGAAATTCAGTCTCAGATATATATAAGTTTTGCCAACTGGTTTTTATTTGTAAGCGTTATAGCGGCAATATTGATATTCAGGACGTCTAACAACCTTGCCATGGCATACGGACTTGCAGTCAGCGGAACGATGACTTTTACCGGAATTTTAATAAATATACATTTTTTTCATAAGCGCAGATATTTTATGCTGTTAATTTCTACTATAACGACGTTTGCGGATATTATGTTTTTAACTTCAAACCTGCTTTATAAAACTTTGCAGGGTGGTTATTTCGCGCTTATAATAGCAACGATACCTTTTATTGTAATTATGATTTATACGAACGGGCAAAAAAAATTGCACTCTATATACAAAATGACGGACTTTAACGTATTTTTAAAAGAATATGAATACCGTTATAAAAATTTTTCCAAACTTGCCGGAACGTCGCTTTTTTTTGCTAGCCTTTCCGATAAAGTATCGCCATATATCGTTAAAACTATGTTTAGCAACAACATAATATATGAAAGAAATATCTTTGTTTCAATCGAAAGAACGGAAAAGCCATACGGGATAGATAGCACACTTAAAAGCGAAGTATCTCCCGGACTCAGCCAATTTCTTATAAGAGCAGGCTATTCGGAAGTAGTGGACGTCGAAACTATGCTGAAAAAATATAATATCGATGAAACCGTCATATTTTACGGGTTCGAGGAAATAGTAAGCAATAACATATTCTGGAAGATATTCGCGCTGATTAAAAAATTGTCCCCTTCATTCGTCAGGTTTTATAAACTTCCGGCCGAAAAAGTCAACGGAGTAATGGTAAGGGTAAAGATGTAGTTTAAATATACACTACATTAACAACTGCCGTAAGTGTCAGATTTTTTTACGCATGAAATGGCCTAATAATCTTTATAGTAATGGCTTCTAATTTATGGTATCTTTAACGTCTTTATATTTATAGTGCCTGTAAATTATGACGGCTATCGAAATTATTACGGCAAACATACTAAGCACTTGAGATACCCTTATGCTGTTTCCGAGCCATAAGCTGTCTATTCTCGTACCTTCGGTAAAAAATCTCGTAGTCCCGTACCATATTAAATAGCCTATTAATATTGTACCGGCTACTTTCGGTTTTTTTCTTGAAAGCCACATTAAAAAAATAAAACCTAAAAAATCAGGAATGGATTCAAAGAAAAAAGACGGTTCAAAATGAGAATACATAGTCAGGTTTTTCGGATATGCGGTTTGGAAAGGATAACCCCATAATCCTAATATTAAATGCTTAGGCGTATAGGCATTAACCGGACGTAAAGCTTTTGCTATAGGCAGTCCCCATTTAACGGGATAGCCGAAAGCCTGCTGGTCTATAAAATTTCCCCATCTGCCAATTGCCTGACCTAAAAGAAGACTCGGCGCAAGCATGTCTATATAGCGCCATATATTAAGTTTTTTAATGCGGGTGTATAAATAAAGCGTTATAAGTCCGCCTATTTCTCCGCCGTAAATTGCCAGACCTCCCTGCCAAATGTAAAATATACTAATAGGATTATTTGCATAGTAACCCCAAGCAAAAACAACATAATAAAGGCGCGCAAAAATTATAGATACAGGTATGGCAAAAACCATAATATTAATTATATTTTCGGGATCCTCGCCCCAAGACTTAGCTCTGAAATAAGCGATGGTTATACCGATTATAAAGCCTATTCCAATTAATATTCCATACCAGTGAACGGGAAGCGGTCCTATATAGACTATCGGATTAGGCGCGTACCAGTTGTTAAAATTAAACATGTATATTTATTATCCTCTTAATTTTTCCTTTTAATTTTTTAAATTATCGGGAGTTTACTTTTAAATAGATTATTTTATAGACTTTGCAAAAGCATAAGTTCTTTCAAAATACTCGTTGTTTAAACTGTTAATAGTAACCATTCCGGCTCCTGAATTTTCCTGGATAAACTTACCATGGCCTATATATATTCCTACATGGGAAATATAGGGTGCATAAGTTCTGAAGAATAAAAGATCGCCTGGTTTTAATTTATTTTTTGGAACATACTTGCCCAATCTTGCCTGTTCCGCTGCCGTTCTCGGCAAATCTATGCCTATTTTGCCGAAAACATGCTGGGCAAATCCCGAACAGTCCATGCCTGAGCGTGTAGTGCCGCCCCATACATAAGGTACGCCTTGATATTTATAAGCAGTATCTACAATTTTTTCTCCAATATTTAAATTATCTATTCCGTCCGTTTTTTTACCAGCGGCTCCATTGCCGTTCAAAGAACATCTGTTTGGATTAACTACTTTAAAAGTTGCTACTTGATAACCTGTTTTTTTTGAAACGTTTTTATTTCCGAAATAATCGTATTTATGATTTTTTACGTCGTTATTTTCAGCAGTCCTATAAGGATAAATTTTCTTATAACTTTCAGGAACTGCCAGTACCGCTCCAGTCCTTATTACGTTTGAATAAAGATGATTAAGCTTCCTGAGTTCGGCAATGGAAGTGCCGTATTTCTGGGCTATTAAAGAAAGAGTGTCGCCGAATTGGACGGTGTAATGGCCGTACCGCGGTGCAGGTTGATAAGAACCGTTTGCGGGAACTTTTAATTTTTCGCCCGGATATATGACGTAGTTATGAAGCCCGTTTAAAGACATTATAGAACTTACGCTGGTATTGTAGTTGTCCGCTATCTGGCCGAGCGTTGCTCCCGGGCTGACGGTAATATATGCAACCGCCTGTGAAGCCGTTCCGTTTCCAGTATTATTTCCGATGGGCACGGTAAGTACCGCTCCAGTCCTTATTACGTTTGAATAAAGATGATTAAGCTTCCTGAGTTCGGCAATGGAAGTGCCGTATTTCTGGGCTATTAAAGAAAGAGTGTCGCCGAATTGGACGGTGTAATGGCCGTACCGCGGTGCAGGTTGATAAGAACCGTTTGCGGGAACTTTTAATTTTTCGCCCGGATATATGACGTAGTTATGAAGCCCGTTTAAAGACATTATAGAACTTACGCTGGTATTGTAGTTGTCCGCTATCTGGCCGAGCGTTGCTCCGGGACTGACGGTAATTACGTTAATATAAGAATAGGCATTTAAGTTTAAAATAAAAAGTATTGTTAAAAAAACAAACAAAGCCAATACCTTTTTCATGACGACTTCTCCTGCTTTTAAACAGTTAAATGTTAAACTTTTTATTCCCTTGCATAACGTTTTTGTGCAATTGATTATCTTTAGTAGAGTATATTACTACAAAATATTAATTTGTGTCAAGAGTAATAGTTATTTTTGTCATGTTTTTTATAAAATTTTTGTATTGCACGATTTGTAACCGCACATAAATACTAAAGGTTTTTTTACTCTTCCGTATTCAGCTACGGCATTTCTTATTTCTTCCAGAATAAGCGCATCGCCTTTTTGATAACCTGCAAAGCCTGAATAAATATCTATAATTTCTTTATTACCTGCATCTATAAAAATATTAAAAGAATTAAATCCCGTTTTTAATTTATCGAAAGTATTCAGTTTCTCGTAGATAGAATAAAAATCTATTACGGCTTTATCGTTATATCTGCCTACTATAACATTAACCTTGGCTTTGTCGGCATAATATATCAAACCGGCAAGATACCCCGAAGCGCTATGTTTAAGCATACTCGCTTCGTTTATAAAATATTCGAAAGATTTTAAAATGACGTTTTTAAACTGAATCTCTCCGGTAAGAATATAAAGTTTTGACATAGCAAGCAAAACAGAGGCATTTTGCGAACAGCCGCCGTAGTCGGCTATATTTTTTTCTTTATGGACGAGGTAGCCTATCTTAGAGCTTTTCGTCGTATGCTGTATATCAAAAAAACCGCCTCTTTCCCAATCATAAAAATTTTTTATCGTATATTCGGCAATTTTTTTTGCGTAAATAAAATATACGGGATTCGACGTCGTTTCGAATAAACCGATTAACGACAGCACTATATAAGCATTATCTTCCAAAACGGAACCGCCTGCTTCGCCTATAAATCTGCCGACGTCGCCGTTTTTATCAAAAATATCCATAAAAAGCTTTATGGATATTTCTCCTATCTTATTTAATTTTTGTCTGTTTAAATCAAAAGGATTAAAAATTTTGCTCAATTCGGTAATAGAATATATTATATTGCCGTTTAAAGAAGAATATTTTACTCTGTCTATGAAAGGTTTTTTTCTCCTGTCCCTAAAATTTTTTAGTTTCAAAATCGCCGATTCGTAAATTTTACCGCCTAAATATTCAAAATTATCGCCTAAATATAATACGTTAGGAATTTCGCCGGGTTCATAAGCGATGTTAGACTGCGAATCGGAATATTCGCCGGCGTTATCGCAATCCTTTTTGCCGTTATGCATAATTCCTTCTTTATTTATATTAAATATTTCCGCCGCCGCTTTAAATTCTTCTCTTTCGGAAAAAATTTCCCTGAACTCGTTATACGACCAGGTATAAAATTTTCCGTCGTCTTCGTCTCCGGTATCGGCATCGATGCTTCCATAAAAACCGCCGTTTATGCGGTCGTAAAGCTCTCCCGTTATAAAATCTAAAGTTTTATTTATAACGTTAAGAAGCGCTTTATCGTTAGTCAACCTGTAATATAAGAAATATGTTCTTAAAGCCTGAGCGTTAACTTCCGCCAGTTTTTCAAAGTGGGGAACTATCCATTTCTTGTCCGTAGAGTATCTGTGAAAACCGCCCCCTACATGGTCGAATACTCCGCCGGAGGCAATTTTATTTAAAGTATAAATTCCTTTATTTAAAGAATCCCTGTCTCTGTTCGCTATATAATCGAGAGCAAGAAGTTCTAATGCAGAAAAATAAAAAAATTTAGGGGATTCGTCTATTCCGCCGTTTGTATCGTCGAAATGAAGTTTATATTCATACGAGGCTTCGTTTATAAACTTTTTTACGTATTCTATATTTAACGAATTATCTTTTTTAATAGAATCGTTAATTCTTTTAATATTTATATTAAATATAGAAAATTTATTCGCATCGCTTGAAATTCTTTTAAAAAAATCTAAACTCTGATTAAAAACCGCCTCTTTGTTCTCGCGATAATATTTTGCTATCTCAATTAAAACCGATTTATATGAAGGCAAACCGTAAGCCGGCTCTTTAGGAAAATATGTTCCGCCGTAAAAAAAATTACCGTCGCAGGTTAAAAAAGCAGTAAGAGGCCACCCTCCGGTACCGGAAAACACGCTTACGGCTTTTTGATAGCGTGAATCTACATCCGGTCTTTCGTCCTTGTCAACCTTAACGGCGATATAATGTTCATTGATTATAGCCGCAGTTTCCTCGTCTTCATAAGATTCGGAATCCATTACGTGGCACCAGTGACACCAGACTGCGCCTATATCTAATAAAACCGGCAAATCTTTTTCTTTAGCTTTTTCAAAAGCCTCCATACACCATGGATACCAGTTAACAGGCTGATGAACCGCCGACCTTAAATAAGAACTTTTTTCGCTGTTTAAATTATTCACAAAAGTATAATTTCCTTAATAACGCCTGCGACAAGAATTAAATGAAGTCATGCAGATTATGTAAATAAATATGCTTCATCATTCCATTATTTATCAATATTTTATCTGCTATATATCATATATTTTACCGTAAGCGTCTTCGGGCGATATGCCGCCGTGAACTACTTCTTTTACCGCTTTAATCATATTTGCGGGTTTTTCGGACTGAAATATATTTCTTCCCATATCGACGCCGGCAGCTCCATGTTTAACGGCGTTATATGCAAGTTTAAGCGCTTCAAGTTCGCCGGTCTTTTTCCCTCCGGCGACTACGACGGGAACGGGACATGTTTCTATTACCCTGTTAAAATCCTCGCAGTAATAAGTTTTTACTATACTTGCTCCGGTTTCTGCGGCTATCCTTACGGCAAGAGACAGATAACGGACATCCCTCGTCATTTCTCTGCCGACGGCGGTAACCGCAAGTACAGGTATGCCGTACTTATTGCCTTTATCGACTAATTTCGAAAGATTGATTATACCCTGCTTTTCATTTTTAGAACCTATAAAAATAGATAAGGCTACGGCGCAGACGTTCAATCTTACGGCATCTTCCATAGAAACTGTTATATCTTCGTCGGAAAGGTCGTCTTTAAGTATGCTGGTACCGCCGCTTACGCGCAAAACGACGGGAATATCTATTTCGGGATTAATCTGGGTTCTTAAAATACCGCGCGTCAGCATGAGAGAATCTGCATTTTCTAAAAGAGGAGAAATAGATTTTTTTATATTTTCAAGTCCACCTGTAGGCCCCATGAAATAGCCGTGATCTACGGCAAGCATAACGGTTTTTCCGTCTTTCGGCTTAATAATGCGGGAAAGTCTGTTTTGCATTCCATAATCCATAAATATTTTATCCCTCCTTTTTTATATTTTTTAATTGGTTGATTTTTATTAAATTAAACGCATATAGTTTTATCGTATTCAAAAATTTTATCTAAAACCGAGTCGTAACCGTTACTATCTATTTCCCAAAGATTAATTATTAAAACCTCGATACCCTCGGATTTTTGAGCGGCTACGACGCTGTTAAAAGATTTAGCTAAATCCCCGTCAATTTTTTCTTTTATTAAATATAAAATTTTCATATTAATAAAAAAACACGATATCGTATTTTAACATTTTTTTTCCTATATCTAAATCTGAAATAAAGCTGAAGCCTTCTTTTTTAAAATTTGAATACAATCCTATGCCGACCGCCTTAATCATTTCAAGATGATTCTTTATAACCGGCAGATCGTTTACATTAAAATCTTCGTTTAAAAGAAAAATATCTACTTTATCGCCGAGAAGGCTTAATCCGGCAGAAATCCTTAAACCTTCGGAATGTCTTTCCTTGGACTTAATTAAAACTGCTATATTTTTCATAAATATTAAACTTTCTTCGCGTAATTTTGCTCTTTAACTTTATAATTTATTTATAATTTAATCTGAAGTATAATATTTGCTATAAATTATATCCCGTTTCTTCGTGCTGGGTAATATCCAAGCCCATAGTTTCCGAGTCTTTATCTACCCTTAGACCCATAATTAAATCAAGTACTTTGAATATGATAAAACTTAACGCGAAAGAATAGGTAGCGACTATTATTATAGTAATTACCTGAACCAATAACTGTCTTGGATTTCCGTAAAACAATCCTCTTCCTACTTTATTTATTAAAGGGTCTGCAAATAATCCTGTAGCAAAAACTCCCCAAACGCTTCCTACTCCGTGAACGCTGAAAACGTCTAAAGCATCGTCGTAACCTAATTTAGGTTTAATAAAAATTACCATAGAAAAACATATAATGCCTGCGATAAGACCTATAATCATAGCAGCCCAAGGCGTTACATAGCCGGCCGCCGGCGTAATAGTCGCAAGACCGGCAATAGCCCCCGAAACAATGCCTAAACTTGTAGGCTTGCCGTTTCTTACCCATTCCGCTATCATCCAGCTTATCGCCGCAGACGCTGCAGCAGTATTTGTCGCCAAAATTGCCGAAGCGGCAATAGAATTTGCGGCGAGTGCGCTGCCGCCGTTAAAACCGAACCAGCCGAACCATAAAAGCCCGGCACCCAATATAGTATAACCGAGTTGATTCGGCTGTATTATGTTTTCTGTAAGGTATTTATTCCTTTTTCCAAGCGCTAACGCTCCGGCAAGCCCTGCAAAACCGGCGCTTATATGAACGACGGTTCCGCCGGCGAAGTCCAATGCTCCCATTTTTGCAAGAAATCCTCCTTTACCCCATACCCATTGCGCTATAGGCGCATAAACTACCGTCAGCCATATTACCGTAAAAACGACCCATGTCGAAAATTTAACCCTTTCCACTAAGGAGCCGCTTATTAACGCAACGGTTATTATAGCAAACATTAGTTGAAATACTACGAAAACATATGAAGGTAAGGTGTTCGCATACCTTGAATGCTGATTAATTTTCATATTAAACAGTCCTATGTATTTCAAGTTTCCTATAAAGCCGCCGTAAGCGTCGGGTCCAAAAGACAAAGAATATCCCCATAAAATCCATACAAAACTTACGGTAGCAATAGTAACGAAACTAAGAGAAATAGTGCTAAGCACGTTTTTCTTTCTTACCATCCCTCCGTAAAAAAAGCCTAGAGCAGGCGTCATCATTAACACAAGCGCGGCAGAAGTTAAAACCCATGCAATGTTTCCGGCGCTAAAAGAATCGGCATTTATTATCATATAATATTATTCCCCCTTTGGAATTGTTTTATATGCTTATCGTATTTATATTAAACTTTTTAATAATATCATTTTTTATTTTAATTTTAAATATTTTTGTTCCTTATCCAATAACAAACTCAAATAAAATTTTAAAAAATAAAAAGGCTATTAGCAATAATAATATTGCTAATAGCCTTTGATATAATATCTTACGCGCTAACGCGCGCTTGTCTTTATCTTCTGCATGCTGCGCTCATTCGCTCACGGGCATGCATAGAAAAATAAGGGTATATTATAATTTTTTGAATTCTTTTTTGGCAATCTCACCCGTAATAAATATATCCTCTGCATGTTCGTTTATATCGCTGGTTAAATTTTTAGATAAAAGCATCATAAATTTAAGACCCTGCATTATTTCAGGATTTTTTGCCATAGATAATAACGACAAAATACCTCCTTTTGCATATTTCTCTTCTTTGGCATTATTTATTGTTTTAATAGTTGAACGGTTGATAGATTTTATAGCTTCTTTAACATCCACCTGCGTCATGATGGCTTCAACCATTGCCTGCGCCGTATTTACGACCCTGTCGACTAATCCGTCCGTAAGCATTTTCCTTGCGGCAGCCGTCGCATTAGCCAATTCTATAAGATCATCCAATGTTCCGCTGTTAATAAGCGATTCGCCGGCATCTAACAACGGTTTAACATTATAATTTAACGTTAGATCGGTAAGTTCCGTTAATTTCTCGGCGGTGCCTGCCATGCGTTCTACCATAGAATCCGTCATTCCCTTGCTGAAACCGGCTACGAAATCGCCCATTTCTTTAAGCGACTGAAGCGTTCCGGATTTCTCTAGTTCCGCAATTTTATCTAACGAATTTTCAAGCGAATCGGATAAATGCTGAGCTTTTTTGATTAAACCTACCATATTTTCGTCGGTCAGAGAATCGGTAAGCTCAGCCAATTTTTCTGCGGTGCCGGCCATACGCTCTATCATTGCGTCGGTAGTGCCTTTGCTGAAACCGGCTACGAAATCGCCCATTTCTTTAAGCGACTGAAGCGTTCCGGATTTCTCTAGTTCCGCAATCGTTTCAATGCTCTTTTTAAGGCTTTCTGCTTTATTGCCGGCAGTTTTAATCATAGACAATTGTTCTTCCCCAGAAAAACTGTCCATAATAGAAAGACCTGTAGTAATATTATCGGAGACTCTCTGGACCATCATATCGGTAGCTCCGTCTTTCTGAGCTTGTAACATTGCGCTAAACTCGTCAAGAGTATCTAATCTATCGATAATATTTAATAAATGTTCTAAAGCTTGCGGCTTTTCCTTGAGTTTATTAGTCAGGGCGGCACCGACGTCTATTGTTTCATTTTCAGCCATAATTTGCCTCCATTTATAACATTAAATTAAAGAATTCCCATCGGGGTCAGCCAGTAAACTTTATTGTATGTTAATTTAAACCAGTGTATAAGTGCCGAAGGAGTAATGGGATTAGGCGGATTATTATAATCGAACATAATATAAGTGGCTTTAGATAGGCCGGTTTCTATAAAGCAGAAAACCTTTCCGTCATACCTGAACGGCGTCAAGCCATTTCTTAATTCGGATGCTATATTTTCGACTATAATGTCCGATTCAAAGTGGGCGGTCGAACCGGCTTTACTTATTGGAAGATTTGTAGTATCGCCGACTACGTAAATATTTGTCGAGCCTTCCATTTTAAGGGTAAATTTATCGGTAGGCACGAAACCGTTCTGTCCTAACCCGGAATCTTCTATGACCTGAGCTCCTTTATGCGGCGGAATAGTAATAAGAAGATCATATTTTAAAGTTACTCCTTCAAGGCTGGTAACCGTTTTTTTGTTAGGATCGACTTCTTTCATATTATATAACGTTTCTGTATTTATTCCGTGTTTCGGGAACGTTTTAGCGGCAAAATGCGCTACCGATTCAAGTCCGTGAAGTCTGCCGATAGGATATGTGTAAGTATAATCTACCTTATCCCTTAATCCTCTCTGCCTGAACCATTCGTCCATCATATAGGAAACTTCGAGCGGAGCGACAGGACATTTGTGAGGAAGACCTATAGTTAAAACAATTTTCCCGCCTTTAAACGTCATTAATTCATGGCGAAGTTTTCTGCAGGCTTCGATTTCGTAAAACCAATTTCCGCCTTCTTTTAAGCCCGGTATCATTTCCGGAGCCGGCCTGGAGCCTGTCGCAAGAACCAATATGTCGTATTTAATTATAACGCCGTTTTTAAGATGAACTTCGTTTTTATCTTTATCTATTTTAATTGCAGGGTGAAGATGCAGCGCTACCATCGGGTCAAGCAAATCAATTTCGTTTCTTACAAGCTCTTCATAGTGTTTCATGCCGAATAGCATATACAAAAGACCAGGCTGATAAAAATGCTCCGCTTTATCGGAAATAACGTCAATTACTAGCTCGCCTTTTTTAAGTTCGGGGCGCATTTTCTTTGCAAGTAAATTTGCGATAATAGTTCCACCGACTCCTCCTCCGACTATAACTACTCTTTTTGACATAACTGCCTCCTTAAAAATTAAAATTTAAAAATTAATTTAAATAATTTAAATTTAACGCAAACAAAATATTTTTAGTTTTTACATATCTTTAACTTTTTTAGAAAAAATGCGCCAATAACCATCACCGGGAATAACTCCAAGAAATTCCTGTTTTACTTTATTTAGCCATTCGGGAACGTCTTTTGCGCTTCCGGCATCTCCGGAAATCAGTTCTATTACCGAACCTACCGGCTGCTGCCTAACTTCTTTTATCAACTCCATAAGAGGACCGGGGCAATATGTTCCCCTTGCATCTACCGTAACCGTAGGTTTAATCTGTTTCAATTCTTCTTCTGTCATTACTAAATACCTCCTTAAATATTTTTAAATTATTTTATGAATCAAATCTATAATCATTTAAATTGAATATTTAAAAACTTTTGTCGTTTATCTTTAAAAAGTTATCGTTTCGGCGCCTTCCATAATCCCTAAAAATGCCGCAAGACCTAAATGATCGTCTACTATGTCTAATAAATCTTCTTTTTCGATTTTAAGAATATCCATTACCATTGAGCAGACATAAATTTTAAGACCGCCCAACATTTTTGCCTGATCAAACAGTTCGTAAAACATGGATGCTTTTTTTTCTTTTATCTGTTCGTAAAGTTTTCCGCCGGTAAAATTTTTCTTTTCCACCGTTTCTTTTAAAAAATTGTAAACCGCATTCATAGTTACGAAAATAGAAACCTCGACCCCGGAAACCGCTGCAACAGACGCGATCATTGAAGCCACGTGTGATTTTTCATACTCTTCGGATGCGATAATAATCGCTAATTTGTCAGACATAATTCACTCTCCTTATTGTTATGTTTTAATATATTTTTATATTGAATAATTTTATATTGCATAACTTAGTATATTTATATATTTTTGGTATACTTTTATTAAAAATATTGCAATAAATGTGCCATTTTGAAAGTTAAGATTAAGATAATGAATTAATTAAATTTTTAAAATTATCCTTTTAAAAGTTTAAATTAATTTTATGCCAATTTGGCATAAATATTTATGCCAAATTGGCATAATTTTTGATAAAACTGGCGAAGTAGAATTAAAGGGCTAATATATCGTCTTTTATTATTTGTTTATTTATCAAATGTTTCTTCTAAATCTTCAATGGTCTCTTCTTTTACTTCCGCTTTTTTTTCTTTAAGTATTACAAATATAATGCCGCCTAATATTAAAATAGCCGAAATAAAAAAATTTAACGAT
>SHMQ01000044.1 GCA_008534395.1 Candidatus Acidulodesulfobacterium acidiphilum | reverse complement strand
GGAAAAGCGGACGGAATTTTTATAAACACGAGCGGAATAGGGGAGATTTTATACGGCGGCATTTCGGTCTATAACATAGAAGAAGGGGATATAATTATAGTTTCGGGTAATGTAGGCGACCACGGCGCTGCGATTATGTCGCAGAGGGAAGGGATAGAAATGGACGTTGAAATTGAAAGCGACTGCGCTTCCTTGTGGGGTATGATAAATGCCGTTTTAAGCGGCGGTATAAAGGTGAAAGCCGTAAGAGACGCAACGAGGGGCGGATTAGCCGCTGTCCTTAACGAATGGGCTATGGCGGCGGATATCGATATTTACGCCGAAGAAGATAAAATTCCGGTAAGCCCTCCGGTAAAAGGTTTTTGTGAACTGCTCGGTTTTGAACCTTACCAGCTTGCATGCGAAGGCAGGGCGGTATTTGCGGTAAAACCTGAATTCGCGGAGAAAACTCTTGGCATCCTCAGGTCTCATCCGCTTGGTAAAAATGCAAATATAATTGGAACTGCTGTTTCAAGGATAAGAAGAAAAAGTGCGGACGGAGGACGAAATAATTCTTCCGGAAAAGTTATTTTAAAAGGAATATACGGAGTGGAAAGGATACTCGACTATCCTTCCGGAGAACTTTTGCCGAGAATATGCTGAAAAAAGTTTCCGCTAAGCAGAACTAAGCAAAACTAAACAGAACTAAGAAAAACTAAGCAGAGCTAAAAAAGGATTCTTCGATAAACGTTAATCCTATGAATAATAAAAATTGCGATGATAATAATAATGCCGTCAATGCCGTAATAAAAAGAGCAAAGATTAGACTGTCGGGCAGGGTTCAGGGAGTAGGGTTCAGACCTTTCGTTTACAGGCTTGCGGAAAAATACGGAATAAAAGGCTATGTTTTAAATAACGACGAAGGCGTCGAAATTTCAGCAGAAGGCGACGAAAACGCTCTTCATAACTTTATAAATTCTTTAGATTCAGATTCGGAAAAACCTCCTCTTGCATTAATAAAAGATAAAATAGTAGATTATATCGATTTTATCGAACAAGAGCATTTTTTTTATAAAACGTTTGAAATTAAAGAATCGGATAAAACCGCCCATGCCGTTGATAAATTAAATTTAACGATACCTCCCGATATAGCAATATGCGGCAAATGCTTAAACGAGCTTTTAAATCCTTCCGACAGAAGATATTTATATCCGTTTATTAACTGCACGGACTGCGGCCCAAGATTTACCATATCTAAAGAACTGCCGTACGACAGGGCTTCTACGTCTATGTATAAATTTACGATGTGTCCGGAATGCCAAACAGAATATAAAAATCCTTTAGACAGAAGGTTTCATGCAGAACCTAACGGATGTTTCGCCTGCGGTCCCGAAGTAGAATTTATTTTGAGTTCGGATATATCGAAAATAGATAATTATACACATAGTTTAAGCGGCATTGAGGAAAGGACGCAAGATATAGCCGAGGTTTTAAAATCAAACCGTTTAAAAAGTTCAAACGCCGTAAAATCGTTAGTGAATTTAATTAAAGAAGGCGGTATCGTCTGCGTTAAAGGAATAGGCGGTTTCCATTTAATGGCGGATGCCGCAAACGACGACGCCTTGAGATTATTAAGGGAGCGCAAGAACAGGCCTAAAAAACCTTTCGCCGTAATGTTTAAGGACATCGGACAGGCGTCGGAATATGCATACATAGACGGTATTTCCGCAGATTTATTGAACTCTAAGGAAAGACCTATATGCTTATTGAAAGACAGAGGCGGACTTTCTTATTACGTAAACTGCGGACTTAAAGATATCGGCGTTTTTTTGCCTTATGCGCCGCTTCACTATGTTATTTTCGCTTTTTTAGACGGGCCTTTAGTCGCTACTTCGGCAAACATCGGCGGAGAACCGATAGTAAAGGAGAATGAAGAGGCGTTTTTAAAGTTGAAAAACATTGCGGACGGTTTTTTAATCCATAACAGGGATATTTTGAGGAGATGCGACGATTCCGTTATAAAGGTCAATGCGGTCAACGAATATAATTTGAATAATGCGCATAATTACGGCACGGATGCAGATAAAAATCAATATGAAAATCATAATAAAACTGCTTCTTATTTTTTTATAAGGCGCTCAAGAGGCTATGTTCCCGAACCGTTAAATCTCCCTTTTAATTTAAAAAGAAACGTTTTGGCGTCGGGAGCGTTTCTTAAAAACGTTTTTGCCTTAGCTTACGCCGGAGAAGATGCAGGCGCGATAGTATTAAGTCAGCACAACGGCGACTTGGACAGTGCCGCCGGGTTTGCTAATTTCAAAAATAACATAGAAGATTTTGAAAAATTTTACGACTTTAAACCGGAAGCAGTCGTTTACGATAGTCATCCCGATTACGAAAATACTAAATGGGCTAAAGAATATGCAAAGGAAAAAAATATTAAAGGCATATCTCTCCAGCATCACAGAGCGCACGTTATCTCATGTATGGCTGAAAACGGTCTTGGGTTAAACGAAGAAGTTTTCGGCATCGCTTTCGACGGAACTGGCTACGGAGACGACGGGACTATATGGGGCGGAGAATTCTTTAAAGGGAAATATGATAATTTAAAAAGAATAGGCAGTTTTGAAAAATTCAGGCTTATCGGAGGGGATAAAGCGGTTAAATCGCCGGGAAGGGTTCTTGCAGAAATTCTGTTCGGCATTTTATCGGAAAAGGAAAATATCGCCGCTATTTTGCATAACGAGGACAAAAAAGCCGGTAAATATAATGACGATAATTATAGCGATATCTATATTAAATCTAAATCGAAATGTATATTTAAATCGCCGGATATTTTTAAAAATATTTCAAGTTTAACCGGTTTTTCCGAAAAAGAAATAAGTATATTTCATAAAATGAGGGAAAACGGATTAAATTCCCCATTTACATCTTCATGCGGAAGAATTTTCGACGCCGTTTCATGCTTGTGCGGTTTCAAAGGAGATATAACATACGAAGGAGAGGCGGCCGTTTATTTAGAAAATTTATGTCTTGAGTACGAAAGCAAAAGCAAAAGCGCAGGAGAGCAGGCTAATTCAATTACTAAAGCTAATTTAATAACTAAAAAAGACTGTTTTAAATATGAAATACGCTATGATAATAAGCATGATAATTATAATAAGCGCAATGAGAAAAACGAGGAAAAAGAGGATTTTTTTACGGTCGATTATTATCCTATGTTCAGCGATATTATCGATATAGTTCAAACCAAGAATAACAACGACGATAAAGATAAAAATAAAAACAAAGACAAAAATAAAGTCAAAGATAAGCTGTATAAAGCCGGTTTTATAGCGGAGAGGTTTATAAATACTCTTGCTATGATTATACTGGATGCGGCGTTAAAGTCACGATGTAAAAACGTTTGTATGAGCGGGGGAGTGTTCCAGAATGCTTCGCTTAGGAATAAAGCGGCTCTTATTCTTAAAAATAACGGTTTTAACGTTTATTTTAACGAAAAAATACCTTCTAACGACGGAGGTATTGCATTAGGTCAGGCGGTTTACGGCGGGATTATATAATTAATAATACGGCGCCGCAATTAAATCTCAGCGGCGTATTCCGTGTTTATTTTCCAGTTTATGCCGAGCGGTTTTATTTCGTCCAAAACTAATTTTTCTAGAGCGGGCATGGCTTTTTTTAGCGGTTCCGAAATATCGGTTCCTACGCCGGTGCAGTCCTCAGGAGATATTGCAAAAAACGTTATTTTAGGATTATGCCCCTGCAGTCCGCACATTGAAATTACGTCGATAAATTCTACGTCGTGCGCAGTTTTCTTCATTAAATTTACGGGAAGATTATCCGAATCGAACTTAAATATACTTCCTGGTTTTTCGTCCGTTTTAACGGCATCTACCGCTATGATATAGTCGAGGCTGAATATGTCGTCCAAAAGCCCGTATCCGAGAGTGCTTCCGTCTATTAACCTTATATTGCCCTCAAAGATATATTTTTTTCTTAATAAATTTATAAAATGAACCCCTATTCCTTCGTCTTTTAATATCAGATTGCCTATTCCTATAATTCCCGTCATATATCGGACTCGGATTCAGATTTATTTCTCATATATTTATAGCCTCCGAAGGGTATAAGAATATCGCCCTCTTTCCACATTATCGAACGCCATACTTCGATATAAACATGATAAGCTATAAATATTATAATGAGCCACATTATAAAAAGATGCACGAGGGTAACGCCTGTTAATCCCCCGAATACTACGAGCGTCCAGTCGGTAGAAAAATGCAGAAGCCACGGCCACCAAGCGCCTACAGCCGAAGTTCCGGTAAAAGAAGCCACGTACATTTGAAATCCGGTAAGCATCTGAAGAAGTATAAGCAGATGAAATAACGTGAATATTATTGCATTAAGAGGGTCTTGATACCTGCCGGTTTTCGGCCTGTCTTTAAGCGTGAAGTAGTGCTTCAGCATTCTCCATGCTTCTTCCAATTTATCGCCGAAAGGAATAAAACTTTTATATAGCGGCTCTTTCCATGAAAAGAAAGCCAGATAAAGCCAGACGAAAAAAATAACGTCTATTATTACCGCTCCTATAAAGTGAAATTCCCTCATCCAAGTCATTATAAACGCCTGATAAGTTTCGCCGGAGTTTAAAACGCCGGTAGAAAGCGAATCTGCCTGCGTCGGAGTTTTTCCGAATATTAAGAAAGGATAAGCTATATAAAATCCTGTAATAATATTGTTAATAATCGCCGCAAAGAAAGACCAGTGTATAATTCTTTTTATAACCGTCATTCTGTGAACTAACTGAATTTCGCCGTATTTACTATTTTTATTTTGCATAATTAACCCCATTTTAAAAGTTAATTAAATAATCTGGTCAACAAATTTTATATTTTTTTATTTCGTTTGTTCTTGGGTCTATTAAATGCACCGCGCACGCAAGGCATGGGTCGAAAGAGTGAACCGTACGCAAAATTTCTAACGGCTGCGATACGTTTGCAAGTTTTACGCCTACTAACGACGCTTCATATGCTCCGGGATTATTAAATGCATCTCTTGGAGATGCATTCCATGTAGTAGGGACGACTATCTGGTAGTGGGTTATCTGTTTGTCTTTTATTCTTACCCAGTGTCCGAGCGAACCCCTCGGAGCTTCGTCTAAACCTATGCCTATAATCTCTTTCGACGGCATATCGTATTTTGTCCAGCTTGTCTGGTCGACGGCGGCGTTTTTAATCAGTTCTAAAGTCCATGATTCCAATGCGTCGGCGACGTATTTAGCTTCTATACCTCTTGCCGCCGTTCTTCCAAGCGTAGAAAAGAGCGCGGTTACAGGCAAGCCCGATGTTTTTAAAACGTAGTCCACCAAAGATTTTATCGTTTTATTGCCTTTTGCGTATGCTACTAACGTTCTTGCGAGCGGACCTACTTCCATAGCCTTATTTTCATAGCGCGGCGATTTAATCCAGCTGTATTTTTCATCTTCTTTCAGGCTTCCGTCTTTGTTTAATCCCGTATAATCGGGGTCTGTTATTCCTACGTTAGGATTAAGTCCTATTTTTTCGTTCGGATATTTATACCATGAATGCGTTACGAATTCCGTTATCTTTTTCTCGTCCAACTTGTGAACCTTGCTTAAATCTCTGTCGAAAATTACTCCTCTCATCAAAAAATAATCGTCCGGATTTTCGTCATCCGTTTGCGGAAAGGCGCCGTAAGAAAGATAATTTTTTAGTCCGCCGCCTATTCCCTGAATAGCTTCTTCTTTATAAAACTGTGCCGCCGTCAATAAATCCGGAATATAGGCGTTATTAACGAAGTCGGTAATTTTTCCTATCCTGAACAGTATGTCGTCCATTCTTTGCGGGTTGATAATATCGGCTATAGAAGATATTCCGCCTACTACGCAGGTTTGAGGATGCGGGTCTTTAGCGCCGAGAATAGCTATAATCTGAGCGGGTATCCTTAAAATATTAAGATTGTCTAAATAATGCGATGCTATTAAAAGATTGCCTTCCGGCGGTAGTTTATAAGAAGGATTGTCCCAGTAACCACCTGCAAAAGGCCCTAACTGTCCGGATTTAACGAAAGCGCCAAGCCTAGACTTTACTTCTTCGAATCTTGCCAGACTTGCATTATAAGGCGTTTTGGTGTAAGCATAAGCTAAATCCATGGTTTTTTTAGGGTCGGCTTGAAGCGCAGATACTATATCTACCCAGTCTAATCCGGCAAGCTGATAAAAATGGACTAAGTGGTCCTGCACCATCTGGGCGCCTTTAAGTATATTTCTTGCAATTCTGGCGTTTTTTGGCGGATGTATTCCCAAAGCGTTTTCTACCGCCCATGTTGCGGCTTCGTAATGAGCATAAGTGCATACTCCGCAGATTCTCTGAGCAAAAAGACCCGCATCTTCCGGAGCCCTTCCGTTAAGTATAAGTTCTATGCCTCTAAAAAGAGTGCTGGAAGAGTATGCTTCGCTTATTTCATTGCCGTTAAGAATAGCTTCTATTCTGAGATGTCCTTCTATTCTAGTCACGGGATCGACTATGATTTTTGTTGCCATATATCCTCCAAAGAGATTATTGTAATAATTATTATATTTATATTGAAAATTTTAACTTGTTAATGTTTATTTTTTAGTAAGTTATTCCTTCTTATTATCGTCATTTTTTCCGGAATCGTCGTTTTTTTCGTTTTTAGATTTTTTATGCTCTTTTTTCTTTTTAACTCCGGTATATATGGCATGTGCGGCAATTCCGGCGCCTGCCGCCGCAAACAATCCCACTCCGAATTCGTCTGCGGTCGCTTCTATGCCCGGGATTATAATTTTTGCGTCAGCATTAGGCTTCTCGAACGGCGTCATTCTGTCCCAGAATGCAGGCTGCGAACATCCTATACATCCGTGACCCGCTCTCATGGGAAAACTGATATCCTGATTATATTCGGCGGTAGTACAGTTGTTCCACGTGAAAGGACCTTTACAACCCATCATATACAGACAGTATTGTTTTTTGGCTCCGTCGTCGCCCCATTGCCTGACGTATTCGCCGGCTTCAAAATGACCCCTTCTGTAACAGTTGTCGTGGAGCCTGCCGGAATAAGCCCATAACGGACGGCCGAGGCTGTCCAACTGCGGCGCTTTTCCAATTAATATATATTCAACGAGAGTGCCTACTAGATTTACCGGATTTGCTGGACAAGCTGGTATGTTTATAACGCTTCTATTAGTAACGGAACTTAAGCCTACTGCCGACGTCGGATTTGGATTGGCAGCGGGTATTCCGCCGTAAGCGGCGCAGTTTCCTACTGCGATTATAACTCCGGCATGTTTTGCGGTTTCCTTGGTTATTTTTAAGCCTGTATCTCCTTTTGCCCCGATGGTAAGGAATTTCCCGTCCATTCCGGTAGGTATAGCGCCTTCGACTACAAGTATATATTTACCTTTATATTTTTTAACCGTCTCCGTTCTTCTTGTTTCAGCCTGATAGCCGGCGGGAGCCATTATAGATTCCATATAGTTTACGCTGACGTAATTAAGTATAATTTCAGCCGGCGTAGGGTGGGCGGTTCTTAGAAAGCCTTCGGTATTTCCCATACAGTCTGCCATATCAAGCCATATAAAAGGCGTTCTTGTTAGAATATTTGCGGCTCTTGCTACTCTCGGTTCGAATATATAAGGAAGCATTAAAGCGGAGGTTAAAAAAGCGGTCCATTTAAGGAAATCTCTTCTTGAAACGCCGTAAATTTCTAAAATATTGGGAAGATTTTCTTCTTTATCTTTTTTATCGCTGAAGTATTCTTTTTCCAGCACATCTAATCTGTCATCTACTTTTTTTAAAACTTCATCGGGTTTTTTTGATATAAATCTTAGAGGATCCCATTTAAAATCCGGGTCGGAATTATTTCCGTTAGAATTGGAACGGTTATCGTTTGCCATAGAGCCTCCTAAATTCTAAATTAAATTGCAGATAAATTAATAAACAGACGAAAAAACAAATATTTTTTAATATATATTTGAGTGATAAATGTTATATAATGTTTTCTATAATCATATCGCAAAATTATAAAATGTCAAATAATTTTTTTTAATAATTTTTTAATATTTTAATTTTTTATTATTTTTTATATGCATGAAATTTCCGTAGCCCTCGAAATACTTGACACGCTTGAAGACAACGGATATTTAAAGGGCGTAAAGAAAGTAGATTCGATTAAACTTATTATAGGCAGATATTCGGGAATAGACAAAAATTATCTGTCTTTTGCGTTTCAAAATATCAACGACGAAAGATTTAAAGAGGTTTCGCTGGAGTTTATTTCAAACGATTCCGATGAAATTAAAATAGAAGAAATTATAGTAGATTGATTTATTTATAAATTATAAATAAGGAGGTTTTTATGCCGAACTCTAACGGTATTAACCGCGGAAGCTCAGGCAGAGGCGGCGCAGGCACGGGCATAGGAGCGTTTGGAAGCGGCGGCGGCAAACATTTAGGCAGAACGGGAACGGGTGGAAGGTCCTTAACGGTAAGGCTGAACGCTTTAGAATCGAATGAAGTTATCGCCGGAAAAAATAAAGCGTTATTCGGGAAAGCTTTTGTTATGAATTTTTTAAGTTCGCCTGGGTCGGGAAAGACTTCTTTGCTGGAATCTGTAGTGCCGGTTTTAAAATCCGAAGGCTTAAATATCGCAGTTATAGAAGGCGACGTAGAAACTGATTTAGATAAAAGGCGGATTAACGCTTTAAATATACCGTCATATCAAATTATTACAAACGGAACGTGCCATTTAGACGCAAATATGGTGAATACGTCTTTAAATAATTTAAACATAAACGATGCGGACGTAATTTTTATAGAAAACGTGGGCAATTTAGTATGTCCTACTTCTTACAATCTAGGGGAAGATATGAAAGCGGTCGTGCTTTCGGTAACCGAAGGCGACGATAAGCCGTTAAAATATCCGGCGGCTTTTTATAAATCAAAAGTTATGATAATAAATAAAACAGACCTGCTTCCGGTTCTCGACTCGGATGTTTCAAAAATAAAAGAAAACGCTCTGTCTATAAATAAAGAACTTGTAATTTTTGAAACATCCTGCAAAAGAAAGATAAACGCGCACGGCGGTTCGGTTCGCGTCTCTGGAGATACGGACAATACCGTCAGGCCGGAAGTAATAGATAAAGGAATTTTGGACTTCGCTTCATTCATAAAAGAAAAAGTAAGATTAAAAGCCGAAGAGTTTAATGGCATTGGCGGAGGCATATATTTATAAATAAAAACATTTTTATAAAATTAAATTAAATTAAATAAATAAATTAAAATGAATATTTGTGCGGCGGGAGACGTTCACGGAAGGATAGATAAATTTTATAATTGCGTAAAGAAATTTGAGTCGGAACTTAAAATAAATTTTGACGTTATTCTGCAGGTTGGCGATTTCGGCATATGGGTAAATGCCGACTATCACGACGGCGTTACTAAATTTCATAGCGGAACGGGAGATTTTCCGCGCTGGTACAAAGAGAAAAAAACCGCTCCGGTTAAGACGTATTTTATAAACGGCAACAACGAAGATTTTAATTTTCTTAATTCGGTAAAACTATCGGGCGATTTAGAAATTATTAAAAATCTTTTTTATATTCCCAACGGCACCGTAGCTGAAATAAATATAGGCAGCGAGCGGCTTATAGCAGCCGGTATCGGCGGAAAATACGACCCCGAACATTTTAATTATAAAGAATCGGACAGACATTATACAAAAAGTGAAATAAATAATTTGTTAAAATATGCGGACGAAAACAAAAAAAATGAAGATAGAAGCATTGATATTTTTATTTCCCATGATGCGCCGGAAGGAGTACTTATAGAAGACAACGATAAAAACAGGTATTATCCTAAGGCGGTCGGCCTCAGGGATTTAATTTTAAAAATTAAGCCTAAAATGGTTTTTTTCGGACACCACCATGGAATATGCAAATCAGAAATCGAAGGAATACCGGTTTACGGATTAAACATATTGGCCCGCAAAGGCGCTTTGCTTTCGACAGTTATGAAATATAAGACGGCAAATATTATAACCGATAAAACTAATAAAACCGATATAACAAACGTCCGAGAATATATATCTAAAACGGTAAAATATTTTGAAACTCCGGTTATTAAATAGCCGACGGCAATAGTTTTTATATTTATTAAATTTTAGAAATACTTTAACGGCATGATAGCGAAAGAAACTTTTATAGACAGCCTCCTCAAAAAATTAAAAAATATTCCGATAGGACATTACTATGACGTAAGGAGCTATAAAAGAGACAGGGGATTTTACGTTATCAGGTCTCAAGAAGATGAATACTGCATACTTGAAAGGGGTTTTTTCGACGAAGAATTCGTTTCCGATTTTAACGGACTGAACGGAATTTTTAAAAAGCTTTTAAAGCGTGAATTCCCCAGAAGCCACAAACTTAGGATTTACAATATGGGTGAAATCAATGAATGTATATTTCAAAAACCAAAGCGTAAAAAAATATAAAAATTAAAATGATATTTTAATGGAGCGGGAAACGGGACTTGAACCCGCGACCCTTACCTTGGCAAGGTAATGCTCTACCACTGAGCTATTCCCGCATTCGTGAGAAAGACAAAAGTTAAATTTGTCATTTAACTTATTCATATATTAAAGTATATTTTAAGTGTTTTGTCAATAGCGTAAAATATAAACTTAAAATATGAATAATTTTGGTAAATTATTATTACGAAATTTATTATTCCGGAACCAGAGTGAATTTAATAATGGCTGCGCCGCAAACAGGGCATACCCAGAATGAGGGGAGTTTTTCGAACGGCGTTCCGGCAGGTATTCCGCCGTCAGGGTCTCCTTTTTCGGGGTCGTATATATAATCGCATACTTCGCATCTATATTTTTGCATTTCACTCTCCTTTAATTTACTTTTTTGTTTTATATTTATTTTATTTTTATTTTTTTGAAACTATCGTAAACGACGAAGAATATAAAGGCAGGTTTTTTATGTTTTTAAAACCCGACGATTCAAGGGCTTTTTCTGCTTCTTCCGTAGAAACCCTTTCGGCAGAGGGAGGCCCCATCACGGGGTTAGGATCCTCTTTTTTCCAGTCTAAAAGGAAAAACGTACCGCCGTCTTTTAAAACCCGTCTAATTTCTTTAAGGTAATCGATTTTATTTTCTATTTCATGGAAGACGTTTGCCAGAAGCAAAATGTTCACGGAGGAGTCTTCGAGCGGAATGAAGAATTCTTCGCATTTTACGCATTTTATTTTGCAAGAACCGGTATCCGTCTGGTCTATATCTTTATCTTTTTTAAGTTTGCCGTTAAAGACGCCGAGCATTTCTTCGCTGACGTCTAAAGCAAAAAGAATAAATTTTTTATCTTTAAAATTTTTAGCTCTTTTGGCAAGCGGTATAGAGAAAAAACCGCTTCCGCAGCCGAGGTCGGCAAACGTTACGGCGTCCGAATTTTTAAAATATTCTATAGCAGTTTTTTCTATTTCGTTTACGATAAGTTCCGGAGGCATAAATTTATGCCTTTCTTCCGAGTCTAACCTTTTGTGGTGCGCAGGATTAAATTTGTGCATTTGTTTATTATATTATATAATAAGCGGAAATACAATATTTTAATTTTTAAATTTTATTAATTTATCTATTTTTCGAAAATATTCAGAATGCTTACCGAAAATTTAAAAATAATATCTATTAACAGCGGCAGTTCTTCTATAAAATTTTCCCTTTTTAACTTTTCGAATTATTCGGCAGATTCAAAAAACGGCGTATCGCCGCTAAATAATATAGACAGAGTCTTGTCCTGTAGGATAGAAGAGATAGGGACGGAATACGGCTCTTTTTATCTTAAAGATAAAAACAAAACCGAAAACGAAAAACGAAATTTTTCGGACCATGAAACTGCGCTTAAATTTATTTTACAAAAAATAGCCTTCATTAACGATTTAACTAAAGAATCCGAAAAGAAAGGTCAGTCTGCGTCTTATAATGTTTTAGTTGCACACAGATACGTTCACGGCGGTAAAGATTACGTTAAACCTCTTATAGCCGGCGGCGAAGACGTTAAAAAATTAGCCGAACTAAACGACATCGCGCCGCTTCATAACCCTTCCAACCTCAAGGGGCTTGAAGTAATGAAATCGCTTATGCCTGATGCACGCCAAGTATGCATATTCGATACCGCTTTTCACGCAGGCGTTCCGGACTATGCGGCGATTTATCCTATTCCAATAGAATATTACGAGAAGATGGGCATAAAAAAATACGGTTTTCACGGAATTTCATATGCGTTTATAGTAAATTTATTTAATATTTATAATAAATATAAATACGGCGATAAAAATGCCATAAAAAAAATGGTTATCTGTCATCTCGGAAACGGGGCAAGCGTCTGTGCCGTTAATAACGGAAAGTCCGTAGACACTTCTATGGGTTACACGCCGCTCGAAGGTCTTATGATGGGGACGAGATGCGGAAATATAGACCCTGAAGTGCCGTTTATTTTAAAGAAAAAACTTAATTTGACGGATGACGACTTAAATAAAATTTTAAACAAGAAAAGCGGTCTTCTAGGAATATCCAAAAAAACTTATGATTTTAAAGAATTAACTGAGTTTGACGACGAATATTCAAAACTTGCCTTAAAAATGTATATATACAGAATAATAAAATTTATAGGGCAGTATGCCGCAGTTTTAAACGGTATAGACGCGCTTGTTTTTACTGGTGGAATAGGCGAAAACTCAGGTCCGCTTAGAAAAGAAGTCTGCGACAATCTTACTTATCTTGGTTTAAAATTAGACGGCGAAAAAAACACAGCCGCCGCAAAGTATTTTCAGTCGCATAATCCGTTCGGCACGGTAAATATCGACGACTCTGTTAAACCTATAAACGACGAGTCTTCTTCGGTAAAAGTTTTTGCCGTCCATACCGATGAAGAACTTCAGATGGCGTTTGAATCTATAAACCTTTTGGATGATTTGAAAAATTCAAATAAAAATTAAATCAAAATAATAACCTTAACTCACCGTTAGAAACTTCACAATTTAATTTTAAATAGTTTTTATCGTTTTTTATTATTTTTAGCGATTAATTATAGATTATTTTTTATTTTTAGCAAAAACAGACTATTCAAATATTCAAATATTTTTTCAACAATGATTCAACATAATAAAATATCAGGGCTTATATTTCTATAAAAATATTGCCTTATATTCCCATTGCTAAAGCAAGGAGGCTTTACGGCAATTATAGGTAATTTTATTTAATTCACATAATCACTAATAACTAACTAATAACTATAAGTTTTCCATCACTCCTCCTAAAGGTGGTCAGGTCTCTAAAGAGACCGGATTTTTTTTAGCA
Source organism: Candidatus Acidulodesulfobacterium acidiphilum (assembly GCA_008534395.1). Taxonomy (NCBI): domain Bacteria; phylum Candidatus Acidulodesulfobacteriota; order Candidatus Acidulidesulfobacterales; family Candidatus Acidulidesulfobacteraceae; genus Candidatus Acidulidesulfobacterium; species Candidatus Acidulidesulfobacterium acidiphilum. The sequence goes on along the minus strand of SHMQ01000044.1, from coordinate 1,507 downwards.
AAAAATAAACCGCGGAATTTTAATGAAATAACATTGAAACTCCCACAGCAATCAAAGTAATGCCTAAAATAATAATAAGCGTCTCTTTTTTACTTCTAATTGCAATTCTTGCAAACAAAATTCCTGAAGGAATTGCAATAATCCCTATAAAAAATGCATCAAATAAATTTATATGTTTTAAACCGATATAACCGATAGCTCCGCTTAATGCAGCTATAATCATAACAAGCGTTGATGTTCCTATTGAATCTTTTATTGCTAATCCAAAGACTATAATATACACAAGCATGTATAATACGCCGCCGCTTGTGCCGAGAAGACCTGCAAGAATTCCTATAATAAAACCAAAAATAAGTATAATTATAAAATTTATGCGTGGATTCTCAAAATAGAAAACCCTTTTTTCTTGATATTTTCCTTTTGTTTTTAAGAAAAAAGCGCCCATTAACAACATAAATATGCCGAATATTATTTCTAAAAGCCTCTGAGGCATACTGACTGAAATATATGCGCCGAGTTGTGCGCCAACTACCGCTCCTATCATTGTAGGTATGCCGATACGATAATTAACTCTATTTTTAAAAGCATACGTTGCAGTCACCGAAAATGAGACTATAACGTCAATTAAAAGGCTTGTGCCTATTGCTATTGAAATTGGTACATTAAATATAAAAGCAAGCACGGGAACGACTATTATAACGCCGGACGCTCCAATGAGACCCGTCGCTGCGCCGACTATTATTCCCGTTATAGAAAGTATAACTATATTTAAAATATCCATATAATAATATACCTTAACTCACCATTAGAATTTTTTTTACTGGATTCCCGCTTTCGCGGGAATGACAATGCGGGGATTTAACTTTTCACTAAACGGGTGTCATTCCCGCGAAAGCGGGAATCCAGTATTTATAACTTGTTGAAGAAATTTTCATATATAAAATAATAAATTAAAATTGCATAAATATTTCGGATTTGTTTGCTTTTTCAATTAAAAACCATGCGGCTCCTACTATGCCGTCAATTTCAGGCAGAAGCATTTCAGCTGTTATAGAAAATTTAGCGGCGGCATTTGAACAAATATAAAAATTCATTCCTTCAGTCCGCTTTAATTCTTTAATTATTGAATATAAATTATCAGGCAGATCTATTCTTTTTAGGCCCTCCTTTAATTCATCAAGCATATTTTTATGGATTAAATAATCTTCGGCATTTTTTATACCTTCTTTTGTCATAAGTCTTGCGGCAAACCCGACAAATAAAACATTTATTTCGTCATAAATAGCAGTTCCTAGATGTATAAAATCAAACGGCGTTAATATCGCATCAAATGCATCATTGGATATAACAACAGACATTCTTTGCATTGTTCCTCCTTTATTATTTATCAAATGTTTCTTCTAAATCTTCAATGGTCTCTTCTTTTACTTCCGCTTTTTTTTCTTTAAGTATTACAAATATAATGCCGCCTAATATTAAAATAGCCGAAATAAAAAAATTTAACGAT
>SHMQ01000043.1 GCA_008534395.1 Candidatus Acidulodesulfobacterium acidiphilum | reverse complement strand
TTAATCCTCCTGCGTTATCGTTAGGTTTTTTTCAAAAAGATAAGAATATAGACGATAAAATTATCGAAAAAGCTAAAAGCAAGGGTTTCGACGTTGTTTCGAGACCTACCGGAGGCAGGGCGGTTCTACATAAATCGGAAATAACCTATTCGGTAACGGCATCTTATAAAAACGGAATTTTTGCAGGCAAGCTTATTGAAACTTATAAAAAAATTAGCGAGTTCCTGTATCTTTTTTTTATCAAACTTGGGTTAAAACCGGATAACGGGGGTTGTCATAGTATAAATATAAATAGGGATAAAAATAAAGAAAATAATAAAAACGACAGGAATAATTTTAATTGTTTTCTTAAAGCTCATTCCTACGAAATAACGTTCGGCGGAAAAAAAATTTGCGGCAATTCTCAGAGAAGAAACGATTTTGCGTTTTTACAGCACGGTTCTATTTATGTTGATTACAAGCCTGAGGATCACATCGAAATATTCGACGGCGACGGCCGCGGCGATCATAGCGAATATTTTAATAATATTACAGGTATTCTGCAGGAAATTAATAGAAGCAAAGAATTAAATAAACCTTATAAACAAATTGACCAAGAATTGACCTTCGACTATCTTTCCGAAATTTTAGCCGTATCGTTTTCTGAAGCATATAATTTAAAGCCCGTAATTTTACAAGAAAATATTTTAGAATAAAAAATATATTTTTGCCTAAATTTTAACCAATAATTTATATATATTAAAAATTGCCTAATTTTTAAACATATAAATCCTGCTTTAATTTAATATTCAAACTTATAATATCTTCGTTTTTTATTCCTTAATATAGACATTTCGCCGTTTTAATCATTGCAAACAAAATAAATTATTTATTTTTAATATTTGGCATAAATTTTGCTACTAATTAAAAAGAAAGGTAAGTCGTTATAAAATTTATTTGGCTAAAGCATTTGAATTTATCAAGCATATTTAAAAAAAAGAAAAATTAAAAATTTAAGAGGAGAAACCATGAAATTTAAATTTAGAGGATTAATTTTAGGCGCTGTTTTTTTTACAGTAGCGCTATTTTTATTAATGTTTACCGTACAAAAAAAAGTTTATGCGGCAAATGCAGTTTCTAATGCAGATAGCGGAAGCGGAAGTTTGAATGTTGGAACAAAGGCAAAAATAAAAAAAATAGAAAAAAAATTAGACAAGGCTTTAATGGAAATTCAGTCTATTAAAAAAGAAAACAAAACGGAAAATTCCGGAAACTATTTTTCAAATATTCAACTTCTGGGAACGTTGATAGCTTCTTATACCTATAACCTTGCGAAACCGGAAGCGGTAAATACTCCGTCTTCCTTTGAAGGAAACGGCAATTATGGAGATAACTGGCAGCCCGACGGGTTTGCGGTAAATAACGCAGACATAACCTTGAGACGTTCTCCGGGAACTTCTTCAGACCCTTACGGCGTAGGTTTCCATATTTCTTTGGATTTCGGACAGAATATTCAGTTTTATAAATCATATTACGGCAATACGTCTTATTTTACGACGCCTTTTGAAGACAGAACTCCATACGATGTAAGAAAGGCATATATAAACATAAACCTTCCGGTAGGGAGCGGACTCGATATTCATATCGGAAAGGAAAACGAGCTTTTGGGATTCGAGGCGTTTAACCCTATAAGGAACTGGAACGACACTTATTCGCTGCTTGATGCCGCGGAGCCTGCAACTTTAACGGGCGTGTTTTTAACGTATAACTTTATACCGGCTCTTACTTCGACGCTCGGAATAGCAAATACATACAACTCCGCCGTTCCGATAGACAATCTGCCGGTTATAGAGCTTAACGAAAGTTATGCGGCAACGAGCATGCTGACGTTTAACGGAGGATTCATTTACGGAGAGAACAGCTATTTGGTAGGAGGTAGTAACGGCGGAGGTACAAGCGGACAACTTTACGAAGACAACCTCAATAAAAGCTTTTACGGCTATATAGACGGTGTATTAAGTCCTAATCCAGACTGGTCTTTCGTTTTAGACTACGAACTAGGCTTAGGAGGGGGAATAAACGATTCCGTGCTTAACGATAACGGAATTACGGCAAGCAGTTTTAACGGCTATCCAACTTTAGTCCCAACATCAAGCAGTACTTACGATAAATCCCGTTTTTACGGCATAGCGGGTTATATCCACCATCAGCATAATTACGGTTTCGGACAAATTGCGGAAACTTTGAGAGAGACCGCCGCATACGACCAGAACGGGATGTGGGAGATGACCAGTACCCCGGGAGTCAGCGATACATATATCGATTCTACCCTGACTTTTGCATATCAGCCGTCTTTTAAAAACTTTAAAAACGTGCAGTTCAGGCTCGAATTCGAACATCAAGGTTCTAACCATAACGTATATTTAGATTCAAAAGGTTTGCCGACGCATTCTCAACAAAACACCGTAAACTTAATGATTCTATACAGTTTTTAAAGGTGTCAGATTTATTTATTTACTCACTCCGGACTGGCTTTGCGAGATTGAACCGCCTAAAAAAATAATATGAAAAGGAGGTGAAATTAAAAATGAAAAAAATAGAGGCTATAATTAAGCCTTTTAAAATAGACGACGTCAAAGAAGCTTTGAACGAAATAGGAATTCACGGAATAACCGTTACGGAAGTTAAAGGTTTCGGAAGACAGAAAGGGCATACGGAACTTTACAGAGGAGCGGAATATCGGGTAGATTTCGTGCCAAAAGCTAAAATGGAAATAATCGCTTCCGACGACCAAATTTCAAGCATCGTAGAAACGATAGAAAAAAGTGCTAAAACCGGCAATATCGGCGACGGAAAGATATTTATATCGCCTGTAGAAGAAGTTGTGCGCATTAGAACCGGAGAAAAAGGAGAATCCGCAATCTAATTAATATCGCTTTAAAATGCAATATGCAAAATTATTAAATTTTTAGCATATCTATGGAGAGAATGCGCAGTATCTTAAAAATAAAATATTAAGGAGGAATGGGAAATTATGGATCTCATTAAGAAATTAAAAAATTTTAAAATACCTTTAATATACGGATGGTCTTTATTAGGAGGACTACTTTTGGTTATGTTTTCCTGGGTAAGCCCCGTATTTGCAGCTGGCTCTAAGGTTCCGGCTTTTAACAGCGGAGATATAGCTTGGGTGCTTGCTTCATCCGCATTGGTTTTAATAATGACGCCTGGGCTCGGTTTCTATTACGGCGGTATGGTTAGAAGAAAAAATGTTTTAAATACAATTTCGCTCAGTTTTATTGCTATTTGTACGGTAAGTATTATATGGATCTTATGGGGATACTCTTTGGCATTCGGCCCCGATTCTTTTGGCGGAGTAATAGGAAGCCTGAAATATATAGGTTTATTTGCCATGAAAGAAACGCAGCATTCAAGATACGACGGCAAGATTCCTTCCTATATTTACGTAATGTTTCAGCTTATGTTCGCAATTATAACGGTAGCTCTTGTCAGCGGTTCTTTGGTTGAAAGAATTAAATTTTCTTCATGGGTAGTATTTACGATAGTATGGCTTACGGTTGTTTATGCTCCTGTAGCTCAAGCCGTATGGGGTATAGGCGGATTGTTTCAAAAAATGGGAGTATTAGATTTCGCAGGCGGAACGGTCGTCCATATTAATTCCGGCGTCGCCGGTCTTGCCGGAGCGATAGTACTGGGAAAAAGAAAAGGTTATATGAAAGAAAATATAGTTCAGCCGAACCAGTTAGGTTATACAATTCTGGGAGGAGCTCTTTTATGGTTCGGATGGTTCGGATTTAACGCAGGAAGCGCCTTAGAAGCAAGTCCTTTAGCAACATCGGCGTTTTTAGTAACTAATACCGCAACTGCAGCCGCCGCTATAGGCTGGATGATAGCAGAATGGATAAGAAGCGGAAAACCGACTACTCTAGGCATGGTTTCCGGCGCAGTAGCAGGGCTTGTAGCTATAACTCCGGCATCCGGTTTTGTTAATCCAATAGATTCTATCATTATAGGTTTCGTAGCAGGGGTAATTTGTTATTCTATGGTAGTTTTCGTAAAGCCTAAATTAGGTTACGACGATGCCCTCGACGCTTTTAACGTTCATGCGATAGGCGGAGCATGGGGAGCGCTTGCAACGGGTTTGTTCGCCGACCCGCTGATTAATTCGGCAGGAAGAGGTTTATTTTACGGCAACCCCGGTCAAATGTGGATTCAGCTGCTGACCGTGGTTTGCGTTGCGGCGTATTCGTTTACGATGAGTTATATAATTTTTAAAGTAATAGACAAAGTTATGGGTCTTCGCGTAGATAAAGAAACAGAAGCAATGGGATTAGATATTACGCAACATGACGAGTCAGGCTATAATTTCTGATATAAAAAAGGGACGGATTTTAAATCCGTCCCTTTTTTTTGTATTCAATGTTTTTAGTTTTTCCTTTCTATGCTTTCCTTTTACTGCTTTTAATATACGGCAATATTTCTTCCAAAGAAGTAACGCCGCTTAAAAATTTTTCTTTTGCAGAATCCGAAAGAGTTTTCATGCCGTTTTTTATTGCCGACTTTTCTATTTCGGATTCCGATGCATTACCGTTTATCAGCCCTCTTATTTCATCGTTTATTTCAAGCATTTCGTATATCGGTATTCTGCCTTTATATCCGGTATTATTGCATGTAGGACATCCTTTTGCTTTAGCTTTATAAAGTTTAAAATAATTATTTTTATTTTGACGGTAATTATCGTTATCACTGTATGCGGCGGATATTCCGAGTTTTTTTACGTCGGATTCGTCAAGTTCTTCTTTGCATTCTAAACAGAGTTTTCTTATAAGCCTTTGCGCTATAATAAGATTTAAACTTGATGAAATTAAAAAAGGTTCAATATTCATATTTATTAATCTTGTTACGGTAGCCGAAGCATTGTTCGTATGAATAGTCGAAAGAACCAGATGGCCTGTCAGCGCAGCCTGAATAGCTATAGAAGACGTTTCGTAATCCCTTATTTCCCCTACCATAATTATATCAGGATCCTGTCTTAAAAATGATCTGAGAACCTCGGCAAAATTCAAAGTTGCGCCGGTCTTAGAATTTTTAAGCGTTTCGTCTATCTGTATCTGATTTATTCCTGAAAAATCATATTCTATAGGGTCTTCCGCCGTCGATATATTTATAGATTCGTTTTTATTCAATTCGCTTAATATAGAATAAAGCGTCGTAGTTTTTCCGGAACCGGTAGGCCCGGTAACTAGTATCATACCGAAAGGCTTATTTATTGCCGATTTTAATAGATGGGTTGAAAAACTTTGTTAATTCGTCAAAATTGAAAAATACCGACAGGGTAAGCCTTATTAAATTTGACGATAAAGCCGACGTTTTACTGCCTTTCGTTAATATAGAGAGTAAAAATAAGGATTTAATATTGAATGCAATAGACGGACTTATAAATTACAGCGGCGGCACTTCTATGGGCGCAGGAATGAAAGAAGCTTTAGATTTAATTTCTAAAGAAACCGGAAATAGAAAGATTATAATGCTTACCGACGGGCAGACCTCCGACGAGGATTTGGTAAAAGAAATGTCGCTGGAACTGGCAAAATTAAATATACCGTTAATAGCCGTTGGAATCGGCGAAGACTGGAATGAAAATCTTATTTCTTTTATTACCGATAAAACGCAAGGCAAACCTTACTATGCTTCGGCTAACGGCGGAGACGATGCATCGGGAATAGTTATAAAACCCTCTGAGATACCTGATATTATGATAAAAGAATTAGAACATGCCGTTAATGAAACTTTAACGGCGCTATCTCTTACGTTAAATACCGTAAAAGACGTAACAGTCGACAGGATAACTAAGGTTTATCCCGAAGTTTCCGAGGTCGATATAAATATAAAACCTCATTTTCTCGGCAGCATAAATCCCGAAGGAAACAGCGTTTTTATAATAGAATCTACTTTGCCTGAACGCAAACCCATCAAATCGCGTCTTATGCAGTTAAGTTTAACTTACGATATGCCGGACGGCAATTACCGCGGAGAAAACCCTCCGGAAGACGTTATTGTCGAGTTTACCATGGACGAATCCAAGGCGTCGGTTGTTAATAACGAAGTAATGCAGTGGGTTCAGCAAAGAAACGTAGGCAGTTTATTGGAAAAAGCATTAAAAGAAGCGGGCGAGGATCCTTCTAACGCCTCTAAAACTTTAGATATGGCAAAACGTATGACCGTTAAGCTCGGCAATAGCGCTATGACTAAAATAATAGAGAAGGCGCAGGATGAAATAAAAGAAAATAAAACTATAAGCATAGGTACGTCGAAAACTTTAAGGATAGGTTCAAAAACAAAAACAATAAAAATTAGTCAGGAAAACGAACTTTCCGACGAGCAGATTAGAAAACTTTCCGGAATTTAATTAATTAACCGCAGAGCTTTAATTCTTATAAAAATCTAAAGAATAATATAAAATAATAGAATGATAACAGGAGGATAAAATGAAAATATGCCCTGTATGTAGAAAAAAGTTTACGGACGATAAGAAATTTTGCAATATAGACGGTTCCGAATTAATAGATTTTGAAATGACTGAAGAAAATATAAACTTAAATAAATCTTCGCTTAATAATATTAAAACCTTAAATGAAAACCAATCCGGTGCCGACGGTAATTTATCGGAAATTAAAGAAAAACCAGAACGGCTTGCCGAGTTTAAACCTGCGCGTTTAACATTTAAAATAGACGGTAATTTAACGGATAAATTTTTTGATTTAAAATCTAATTATCTGATTGCAGGCAGATTCGATTCGTCGACGGGGCCTATAGATATCGATTTGTCGGGATTTTCCGGAGACGAGCATATATCGAGGAAACATGCTAAATTTATTTTTGAAAACGGTAAATGGTTCGTTTCCGACGCAGGTTCCACAAACGGCGTTTTTGTAAAATCTGCTTCGGCTAAGAAATTTTCGTCCAGAATTACAGAACCGGTCGAATTAAATAACGGAGACGAAGTATCATTAGGCAATATGCTTTTTATGTTCAACTTCTAAATATATTAAATTATTTATTATCTATTTGTATTATACATCTTATATAACTAATAAACCGGCAGTGATTTAATGCATAGGCAAAACCTTGAAGAAAAAATATATTCGGCGGCTTCCGAAACGCAGTTTTTAAAAGAAGGCGATATAATTAACGCCGCCGGCGTTAATTTAAAAATCGATGGTCCTTTTATACAAGGATGGCATTCGGCTAAAAATAATGCGGGAGAATCGGTTCTGTATTACAGGGGTAATTGCGGCTTATGGAAAGACATTCTTGGATGTTCCGCCCTGCCCGATATTTTGCTTTGTACTGACAATGAAATAATAATTTCGGCGGACAAGGAATATAAGAAATACGAATTTAAAATTCCTTCTTCAAAAAAAGAAATCGGCCTAATAGTAAAATATATTTCCGATTTGGCGGAAATTATTAAGTTTTTTAACGAACAAAGAATATCTCTGCTGTATATCAATCCTGATTCTTTATATGTTTACGGCGACAAAATTAAATTGAATATACTGCCCGATTTATCGGAAATTGGAAAAAAGATGTTTTCACCGAGAGATTCCGTCGCTCCTGAAGTTTTAATGCATGATATCGCAACTGGAAAAGAGGGGGTTTACATACTGGGGCTTATTGCTTATAAGTTTTTAACCGGAGATAATATAAATACCTACGATATCGATGTTCCCGATTATATTAACAATATAAAAATACCCGGTTTCCCTCAATTTTTATCCAAAACGCTTTCAAGGCGGGAAGAGAGATTTAATATCGATGAAGCAATCGGTTATTTAAAAAATATTAACGAAGAAAGAAAAGCGGCGGTAAGATTCGATATAGGAATATCTTCGTCCGTAGGCTTAAATCCGGATAGGCTTGTAGATGAAGATGCCTGCGGTTACGTTATCGAAAACAATATAAATTTTAGCGAAAAAAACGTCATGTTAAAAGCATGCCTTGCGGACGGTATGGGCGGAATGGCGGCCGGAGAATATGCAAGCACGGCTGCCGTTAAAGGTTTTTTGAAAAGTTCCGAGAACGCCGAAAATTTTTCTAAAGACCTTAACGATATCGTAATAGATTCGGCATGGCAGGCAAATAAAAGCGTATTCGACGAGCTTCAAGGAAAAGACGGCGGCTGTACTTTTATAGGCATTATTTTTAAAAACGAGACGTTTGCTTTGGCTCATGTCGGCGATTCAAGGGCTTATCTATGGGTTAATGCTGAATCCGAATGTAAATTAAAAAGGCTTACTAAAGATCATTCATATGTTTCGCTTATGGTATCAAGCGGCAATATGACCGAAGAAGAAGCAAGAATAAGCCCTGACAGAAATAAAATTTTAAAATCCTTGGGAGTAGTAAGAAACAGGCAGAGCGAATATTTTGACGATTTACAAAAAATTATAGGAAAAAAAACGGAAGATTTAAATATTGGCGATATTGTTTTAATAGTATGCGACGGAATATGGTCGGAGTTGGAAGAGAAGGATATAATGAAAATTTTAAGCGGTTCGGCTTGCGGCATCGGCATTGAATACTCGGAGGCAAAAAACGACGATGGTGATGTTTGCGGCACTATAAATAAATTCGGCGCTCAATATATAGCAGATGCGCTTGTTTCTTACGCAATAGAAAAAGGCGCTCCGGATAATGCGACCGCCCTTGTTATTAAGCGTATTGCATAGTTTCGGCTTAATTTTGCCGTTTCTTTTATATCATTTATATATTATTAATTTAATTGATTAACGGTATTAAAATTAAGATAAAAAAACAAAATTAATTTAATATGAAGGATTGTCCTTATTGCTCCTCCGTTATACCCGATAACGCAGAAAAATGTCCGGTTTGCGGAGGAGATATATCTGCCGCTTTGGGAGAAAGCTATTCCTGCACGCCGCTCGATAGCGGGAGTATTGTTTTTTTAAAATATAAAATAGAAAAGGTCTTAGGGCAGGGCGGTTTTGGAATAACTTATCTTGCTTATGACGAAAAATTAGAAAGAAAAGTTGCGATAAAAGAATATTTTCCCGACGGAATAGCCGTCAGAACAGGAAGCAAAGTTACAATTCCGCCTACCCGCGACAACGAAGAAAATATAGAAAATTTTAAAAATGAAGCAAAATCTATAGCAAAATTAAAAAATCCTTGGATAGTGGACGTTTACGATGTAATCGAAGAAAACGGCACCGTTTATATCGTAATGGAATATATAGAAGGAACTTCTCTGTTATCTCTTTTAGGGAAAGTAAAAGAAAATGAAGCCGTTAAATATATAAAGCAGATAGCTAAAGCAGTAGGAATAATACATGCCGCCGGCATGCTGCATCAGGATATAAAACCGGAAAATATTATAGTAAAAACCGGCGAAGATATTAAAATTATAGATTTTGGTTCTTCGAGGGTGTTTACGGCGGATAAAACTAAGACTTACGAAAAAATTTTAACTCCGGGCTATGCTCCTTTAGAGCAATACGGAGGTAAGGGTAAAAGAGGCGAATATACCGATGTTTATGCAATATGTGCTACGCTTTACGCTCTTTTAAAAGGATTTCCTCCTCCTGAAGCTACCGAATTAGCAGGAGGAATAGGCATAGATTTTACGGGAATAAGCGTAGGATTAAAAGATATTTTAAATAAAGGACTGACGGTAAAAATACCGGAAAGGATAAAAAATACGGAGGAATTGCTTAAACTTTTAGACGGATTAGAAAAATCCGAAGTTTTAGTCGGACAAGAACTAAATATACCTGAAATTCAAAATACGCCGGATGCCGATAGCCAATTTAAGCATAGAGAGGATAAGCAGGCAATTGTATTTGAACAGTCAAAAAATATTCCCCCTGAAAATATCAGGACTGATTACGAAGAGTCGTCAAATTTTTCTGAAGTTAAAAATAATCGATATTTAAATAATAAAACAGATGCAAATAAAAATGCTGAATCAGCAAATGTAAATTTTAACGCAAATTCTAACGTAAATTATAACAATTACGGTTCTAAAAATAAAATCAATTTATATATTTTAGCAGCGGCAATTATATTTTTTGCGTCAATTTTAGCTGCAGCAGGCTATTTTTTTTATTTTAGGTACCTTTCTTATGGCAAAAAACATAAAAGCGTTAATTCAGGCAAGTCAATAGCTTTAAAAAAACTGTTAAAATCAAAAAAACATTCTAAAAACAATCATAAAAATAGTAAAAACAAAAATAAAATTACAGGTAAGAAGCATGTCAATAAGACGTCTAATAATACATATATTTTGCCTACGCCGAATCAAAATACTGCTGTTCATCATTATCGTTATTATCGCAAGACTGTACCAAAAACAGCGCCTCGATTTCGGCCGATACCGCAGCCTCAGCCGCAATCTCAAGCTTCGGTATTTAGCGGTCCAGGTTATGAAGATTTCGATATGTCTGGATGTTTTTACTGCCACGTTATATTAGGTAAAGGAAAACAGGGCGGTTACAGCCTTTCCCACATCGGTTCGCAATTAAGTTATGCGCAGATAGAAAATCAGATTACGCATCCGAGTTCTTCAATGCCGCCTAATCCAAATATGCCGGCAGAAGAAGTCGCTCAGATTGCGGGCTGGTTGGAAAGTTTAAAATAAAACAATTAAACAAATTATAAATCTAAAATAAGGAGCTAGAAAATGAAAATTATTATTAAAAAAAATTTAATTTTTGCATTTATTGCGGCGGGTATGCTGTTTGCGTTAAATTTTATTAACTGCAATAAAGTTTACGCGGCGGTAGGCGGCACTTTAAAAAATATGCAGTCAAAATACAAAATGCGGAAGATTTCTTTGAAAAAACTTTATATTATACAGCCGGACCTGTCTCAGTATAATTATAAAAATTCCGGTATAACGGCATATGAATATAAGATAAACAAAGTTAAATACGAAGCGGTTTTTAATGCCGGCGGAGTATGCTGGCTGGAGTTTGCTATTTCTAATAATTCTGCGGTAATACCTTTAAGCACTTTAATAGAAAAAAATCTTTACGGTTATCCGATACTGTTTAAAACTCTAAAATACGTACCTAACGTTTACGAAAAATTGCAGTACGGAAGAAATGTAGGGAAAGTAATTTATATAATGCAGTATATTTACGAAAATAATTCCATATTGCAGGAGGCTGTTATGCCCTCAATGTCTCCGGACGGCAGCTACGGAAATTAAAAAGTCTTAATTTAACTTTGCTTAATCAGCGGGTTAATAAGCAATCCGCTGATTAGTTTAGGATAAAAGTATGTTGATTTTTGAGGCATTCTAAGGTTTACGGAAGCTATTTTTATTACGTCCTCTATCTTGGTAGGATTCATAAAGAATACGGCTTCTAGTTCCCCTTTTTTAACTTTTTCTAAAGCCTTTTTGGCATCTTTTTCATATACGAGATATTTTTGGTTATCGATTTCTTCCTGCGTTATTTCTAAAGCTTTTTTTAAAATATATTCCTGAAGAATGGATACGTCGAGATTGTCTAAAGGGTTTATTGCTTTTGAGTCCGCTGTTTCGTTTTTAAACGAGAGTATAAAATTTCTTCCTGATTTATGGGCAAAACCGAAAGAAACGTTTTTTTCGCCGGTTTTTTTATTTTCATTTATAAGGTCGTCTACATTAGTTTCTTTCAATATGAAGAATTTATTTAAAATTTTTATAAAATTTTCAATATTTATATTTTTTCCTTTTATTCCTCTATGCGTAGGTAAAATAACTAATCCTTTTTGTACGGAAGGCGCAAAAAACATAAGGCAATAATCGGCGTTAATACCTTTTTTATCTAATCCGTTTTTTTTAACGTAATCTCTGTAATTAATACATGTTTCAAATCTGTGGTGTCCGTCAGCTATATAAACCGATTTATCGCTCATTACATTTTGGATATCGTATATGATTTTTTCATCTTCTATTGCGTAAAGCATGTTTCTAATTCCGCTGTCGTCAATGAAATCGAAGATTTTTTTAACTTCTTTTTCCGATAGCACCGTTTTTAAAATATTCAAAACTTTTTGATTATCGTCTTCAAATATCGAAAAAACAGGACTGAAATTCGCATTTGCATTTTCCATCAGCCTAAAGCGGTCTTCTTTGGGCTTGGATAGTGTAGCTTCATGTCCGTATATAGAGTTATTTTCTTTAGATTCCGGAAGTTTAAAAAGAGACATAAAGCCGGTTCTTTCATATTCTATTCCATCTACGTCGAAAATTTGCGAATAAACGTAAATCGTACTTTTTTCGGCTCTTTTTAAAATGCCCTTGTCTATCCATTCTCCAAATAAATGCGCAGCTCTTGTATATTTATTTTCCTTATTGTCGTCGTTTAGTAATTCTTTTCCGTATTCCAGTCTTATAATATTGTATTCCGACCTTCGATACAGTTCGTCCTGAAGTTCTTTGCTAATTACGTCATATGGCGGAGCAGTAAGATTTTTAATTTCTCCGGACACATTAACGTCGTAAATATAAGGTCTTAAAGGTTCTATTATTGTTTTAATTTTATTTTTCACTGTTTTATTAACAAAGTTTTATTTATAAAACTAAGGGATTTTTATAAAAATATCAATAATTTTTATAAAATAGGACTCGATCCAGGCGTTGCATATGAATGCAATCCCGGGATTATCAAATCCACTCCTAAATAGCAAAATATAACGACCGCAAACCCAATAACGGCTATCCAAGCCATTTTTTTGCCGCCCCATCCTTTAGTAAATCTTGCATGAATAAATAAAACGTACGTCATCCACGTTATTAGAGACCATGTCTCTTTAGGATCCCAGCTCCAGTAACCGCCCCAGGCGCTGTCCGCCCATGCAGCTCCTATTACTATTCCTGCAGTTAAAAAAACCAGTCCTACCGATATTACTTTATAAATTGATTCTTCTATTACTGTAGACTCCGGCAAAAGCGATAAAAATCTATTTTCACGCTTTTTATCGACGTTTTCTCTAGAGTTTTTTATTAAATAAAGTATTCCTAATCCGAATGAAGCTGCAAATGCTCCGTAAGCAACGAATAAAGTCATAATATGGTATAGAAGCCAGTAGCTTTGCAATGCAGGAATAGTAGGTTCTATTGCGCTTGTCGCAAGCGGATAAAAAGTTGCAAAAGCAAGCGCCGCTGATGCAATAAACGTAATTATAAAGCCAAGGGCGTCAAAATCGTAAAAAATTCTTAATAATATATAGCCTGCTTCAATGATATAGGCAAAAAATACCAAAGAGTCGTATAAATCGACCAAAGGCGGCGTATCAATCCCTATTTTATATGCATATATCCATCTTATAACGAATGCCGCCGTCTGAACTATAAAGCCAGTAATTAAAATGCCAAAGGCAATTTTCGATATAGTTTTGTTTCCCGTAAATAAAAAAATAAAATAACAAACAAAAGAAGCGAAAATAAAAAGAAGCGAAACAGTAAAATATAAGGATCCGTCAAGGACGGATATATTTGGAGAAATCATAGTTATAACCTCTGGCTACTCTTAATATGTTTAATTAATTTAAGTATTTTTTTAGTTCGTTAATTTTTTGAGCGAATTTCTTGTAAAAAGAATTAAATTTCTTTTTCGGTATAGAAATTATTTCAATCTTTGTTTTTTTACCGTCATTAATACCGGATATCGATACCCACGTCTCTTCATGATTAAAGAAAAATGAAAAAAATAAAGAAATAACAAGAATTATGCATCCTATCCAAACTATAGAAACGTATGTATTTTTAGATATTTCGACGCCGCTATAATAATAAGTTTTTAATTGCGGAGTCATTATAAAACCTATATTTTTATATCTTGCTATAATAAGGGGGAAATTGTGATTCTTAACCCGTATAATCCTAAAATTTAAAATTTTTTTATTATTTAATTTAATAACAAAAGGAAAATACGGCATTTTATCTTTTCTAACAACCCTGACCAACATAAATTTAATGTTATTTATTTTAGAATTATAATATTTTCCAATCGATGCATATATTATTTTTTTAAAAGATTTAATATGTCGTAAATTAACTACTAAAATACCGTATTTATCGGGTTTATAATGCCCATAGCTTGCCTGATATATAGTAATTCCTTTATAAGTTAAGGGATGGTTTACCTCAATATTTTTTGTCAAAATTCTTATATGTTTTTCGATTATGCTAATTTTGCTTATGTAAGCCTTAGGAATCCCGTCGGGATAATAAGTCGTGCGGTATTTGTCAAGTCTTATCGTGAAAGGAAGCTTAATCGGCTTGTTATTTTTTAAAAGGTACGTAACGTTTGTTTTTTCTCCAACTTTAATGTTGGTATATGACCTGAATCCGTATTTAAAGTTTAACAATACTCCTATAATAATTATTATTACGCTTATATGGGCAATATAAGGCGAAAATCTGAAAATAGAATTTTTAGAATAGTATAGTTCCGTCCCGTTTTTGCTTTCGTTTATCTTTTGATCAAGCAATGTCCCGAATTTTTTACCTATAACTTCTTTTACTTCTTCAGGTTTCTTTTTTGTTTCGATTGTCTCATATACCGCTTTATTATTTTTCTTTTCCGATACTTCTTTAAAAGAAGGGTAAGGACCGAATACCGCTTTTATCGTACGCGGAAATAAATTTACCGATGCGGCTATAAGATTGACCATTAAAAGAAGCGCGAGAGCTATAAAATACCACGAATCGTAAATATTTAAAAAACCGAGCCAGTATAATACGTGATAAGTCGTCGGAGAGAAAATTGTTTTATACTGTTTTATTGAATCGCCTTGATTTATAAACGTACCTATTATGGCAACAACGGCGATTGTTATAAAAAGAAAAACTGCGAGTTTAACCGAAGAAATAAATTTATTTAATTTTGACAACATTTTTATATTTTATGCTTTTATTGAAAATTTGTAAAGAAAAAAGGATAGTGTAAAATATCTTGTGTAAATTTCCAATGGCAAAATAGGCGCACCTCCTATAAAATAGTTATTGACCAAAATAACTTTAAATTAAAGGAGGCAACGCCAATGATATCTTTGTCGGCGGCTTATAAAAGCAATGCTTTTATGCCGACAAAGATGTAAAACCAGTGTATCAGAAATCGTAACTTTATTCAAAGAGATTCAAAAGGAATGTTAATAACTTTTAAAATGTCTATATATAAATAACTTTTAATTTGTCTATTCCTTAACTAAAAATAATAATAAAATAGCGGATAACACCACTAACGCAAATTAAGGAGGTTATCCGCTTATGA
>SHMQ01000042.1 GCA_008534395.1 Candidatus Acidulodesulfobacterium acidiphilum | reverse complement strand
TGGAATAGGCGCGGCTTCAGGCTCAAGCGCATATGCTTTTCAGGGCGGCCATTTTATGAAGCATTCTGCTATGACTAAAAAAACTTCAAAAAAGGCAAAAAAAGGCAGCGGAAGCAAGTCAAAAAAATCTTTAAATAAAATGGGAGCGGGCTGTTTATAATATAAAAGCAGAACAAAAATGATAAAAGGAGAAGCGTGATAAAAATAAACGCTTCTCCTTTTATTCAGAATGTGTAATTTAACATAAATTTTTTTTTATAAAAGGAAAAATATATATGAGATATAAAACAATGGTAGTTTTAATATTTATTGCAATTGTTTTTACTATCGGAATTTACGCTATTCCTCCATCCCACGCTTCTACTTTATCTGCTAAAAAAAGCGCAGCTAAAATTGCAATGATAAGAAAATATTTCTTATCTCATTCTTTTGATTTCGGTCCTATTTTTTATAAATATCATCCAGGTCCTAATTGGTATCTTCAACATGCCAAAAGCTTAAGACTTAACTCAAGTCAGTTAGTAATAATAAAAAAATTAGATGCAGGGATGATAAAAGATACTGTTATGGGGATAAAGAATCTTAAATTAGCTTATTCAAAATATAAAAAAGATTCGATGGAAGTTGTTCCAAAAATAAAAACTATTATCAACGATATAAAAAATATAGGCAAGGCGCAAACTTACCTTGCTTACGAGATGATTCCGTATCACCTTAAAAGTTACGCCATTTTAACACCTTCTCAGAAAAAAATATTTCAGGGGTTGAGAATGGCTAAGCTAAATGCCGGATGTTTGGCAAAATAAAAAAATTTGTGTGTATTTTAAAGCACTATTTTATGGTGAACGACTTTATGCTTGACAAAATTTTATATTGGGTATATTATCCAAATTATGACCGCAAAATTTATTTTATACAATAATAATAAAATATAGACGGGAATGGCAATATTCTTTCAATAATAAAGATACGGCGAGTGCTGGCGACATGATATATTGCACAATAATAATATATAAGCTTAGTTAGTTGCGAGACGTAAAATATTTAGGCATATATAAACGATACATAATACTGTTGCCGTATGTTCGGCAACAGTATGGTATTGTAATTAATAACCTTTAAAAATATGGAGGTTTTTATGTCTGAGGAAAGAAACGAAACAACTGTGGCGTGGCATGTCGGCGATCCAAGCGCTTTGGGTTTAATTTCTTATGGTATTGCGTTGGCTTCAATCAGTATGATGGTAAGCGGAATGATGGGGAAGCCAAGTTTTTTAATTATGTCGATTGTGTTTATCGGAGCATTTGGAATCGGTATTGCAGGAGTGTTAGATTTCTTTAGGGGACAGACATTTGGAGGAGTTGCATTTTTAGGGTGGGGTATATTTTTTGGAGCATTTGCGCAACTTAATATGGGTCCCGTTTTTAAAACGGCTATGTTTCACGCAGGTCCGGCGCTGGCGTTTCTAGGATGGTATTTTATATTTTGGGCAGTTTTCGGGCTTTTAACCTTTTTAGGTTCTATCGTAGCCAAAAAATGGATACTTTTGCAACTAGCTCTCGGACTTACGACGCTTATGTTAATAATTGTTGCAATAGCGCACTGGGCAGGAGTTTCAGGACCGAACCCCGCGTTAATGATGATAGCCGGTATTGTAGGTTTAGCCGCCGCCGCATGTGCGGGCTACACGGCATTTGCTGCATTATTAAACGAAATTGCTGGAAAAACCGTTCTATCGGCATAACTGTTTTCTATACATCTATACGTGTAAAGAAAAAAGTGACAGATTTATTCACTTCGGCGGGCATAAAAGCGAAGCTTTTATGCCCGCCGAAGTATCCTTACTTCCGACTTCGTTTGTCGCTGTCGGAAGTTTTTATTCCCATTCTTGCTTTCACATTTCCTCCGTTTCATAATTCATTATCATGTAAACTGTTTTATGCAAACTTGATTATTTTTTGTAAATAATGTATAAATAAATTAGATTAATCATTAAATTAACAATCGCTTTAAATAATTCCGATTGGAATACCGTATAAGAAGATGGGAACTTGCAATATTTTAAAAATATTGCGGAAAATAACGGAAGAGTATTACATGGAGTAGTTAATCATAATGTATATCCAATAAGGACAGTGGCTGTTTATTTTGACAGGAAATATAAGACGATTAAGCGAGTTAAAAGCGAGGAACAAATATGAAATTAATTGTCGATAAAGAAAGCGATGCTCTTTATTGATTAGGTGAATCGTCTATAATACAATCGGAAGAGGTAGAACCTTTTATTATATTGGATTTTAATTCCGACGGTAAAGTGGTCGGCATAGGATGCTTAGTTTAATCGCAAGGATAAAGCCTGAACAGTTAAAAGTATTACAGTATGAAACTGCATAAGAAAAAAATTAATGCAATATGATGGAAACAGAAAAAAAACTTTTGCTTCATATATGCTGTTCGCCATGTTTAATGTATCCATATTTCACTATTGTCCCAAGTAATTCAGATACTCTAAATAGCCGGAAAAATTCGGATAAACAATTCTTAGACATTAAATTCGAGAAGATTATCGGATATTTTTATAATCCAAACATTCATCCTTATTCGGAATATCTCAGGAGGGAGGAGTCTTTGAAAAAATTCGCCGAGATTGTAGATTTCAAAGTGATTTACGAAAAAGATTACGATATGGAGGAGTTTATAAGGAACGTGGTTTTTAGGGAAGAAAATCGTTGTTATTACTGCGTCGCCGGCAGGCTTGAAAAAACCGCCGCCCTTGCTAAGTCGTCTAAATTCACGCATTTTTCGACTACGCTTTTATACAGCAAGCATCAGTATCATGACTATATCAAAGAAACAGGTTTTAATCTGCAAAAGAAATACGGAGTTAATTTTTATTACGAAGATTTCAGGCAGGGCTATAAAGATGGTATAGAGCTTTCTCGCAGATACGGCTTATACCGTCAAAATTATTGCGGCTGTATTTATAGCGAGAAGGAAAGATTTTTTGCAAAATCTTCAAAATCTTTAAAATTTTTTTAGTTATGGTACGATTAAAATTTCAAATAATCAAGATAAAAATATAATTACCGATGTTATATTTGATAACTCATTTTTATGAGTCCTAAATCTTTAAATTTATATCTTTTGCAGCCATAGGGGTGGGGAAAAATACAAAATGGTTACGGCGGCGGTAATTCTATCGAAACAGAAAAAAATAATAATTAAAACAGTATCGTTGATATTGCAAAAATACTATTTACAATATATAAAAATATGAACATAATAATAAGAATAAAATCAAAATAGGAGGCATGAATCAATGAAAATTAAGAAAAAAATTACTATATCGCTTGTTTTAATTCTCGCAATATTTTTAGTATCTTCGTCGTTAAGCGGCTGCGCTACTTCGCGGGCGACTGCGGCGAGCGGAACTACGGGTGCGATATTCGGGGCTGGAACGGGGTTTGTCGTCGGAGCGCTTACCGGAGGGCCTATAGGCGCAATAATAGGTACCGCCGCAGGATTGTCCATAGGTTACGGCGTAGGCTACGTTACGGGAAAATATGTGGTAACCCGCGAAGGAAGGATAAGAGGATTATCTATGCTTAATGTTCCGTATCAGCTTGCAAGCAACGAATTTATATACGACCCTCAAAGCAGTTTGAAAATAAATTTTAACCACGTAAAAGGCGTTCTTATATCGAATTTAAAAATCTTTACTGTTCCGAAATCCGTAAGAGCGGGCGGCAATATAAGCTTAAATATGGAATACGACGTTCTTGGAACGCATACTAACCTCGACAATTCGGATATTCAGGAAACGAGGATACTCGAAGGTCTAAACGGAAAGATTTTATATACGCATACGTCGGCTACCAATATAGTAAGGGAAGGCTACTATAAAACCGTTTTGTCGGTAAAACTTCCTAAGAAAACGCCGAAAATATATATTTACGAAGCGATTATTAAGGTGAATAACGTTATTACGGCATTGAGTTCAAAATTAATTGCGGTAAAGTAAAGTAAAATATAGCAAATATCTTATTTATTAAGCAGTTTAAGAAACCTGCTTTTATTTTATCGGCGCTTTTTCTTTATAGCATTTTCCGTGCCGTTTATGAGTCTTTTAATGTTAGGGGAATGTTTATATATTACTAATATGGCTATTAACATAGATGCCGCAAATATGTATATGTTCTTTAACGTATAAAACACTATAAACGGCATAAAAAATGCGCTTACTATAGAGGCGAGCGAAACATATTTGGAAGCGGATAAAATTACCGCGAAAACTAAAAAGGCGATAAGAACGGCTTTAGGCGAAACGGCTAAAAATACTCCTAGAGCCGTAGCAACACCCTTTCCCCCTTTAAATTTTATAAATGCCGAATAGCAGTGTCCGATTACAGGAGCTATTATTACCAAGGAATAAAATATTAAACAGCCTGTACACTGAATTGACCGGTGAAAATTAAAATCGGCGTATTTATATTGAGAGTTAATTAAAATCGGCGCAAAAAAAACCGGTAAAAAACCTTTGGCGGCGTCGATAATAAGGGTAATAAGTCCGAACTTTTTGCCTATTACCCTCGATATATTCGTAGCGCCTAGGTTTCCGCTGCCTTCTTTAGTAAGGTCGGAAATTCCTTTTATTCTTGCGATTATAGCCGATGTAGGAAAACTTCCTGCAAGATATGCGGCTAATATATAAAATATATCTATAATTTCTTTCAGGATATCTGTACCCGCAACTATATTATGCAATTTTTTCGCCGCAATACGGACAGTATTTTAGCCCAGGCATAAGAGGTATTTCCATTCCGCATTTTTTGTTCGGACAAATTTTATTTGTATCTAAACCGTTAAGTTTAGACGTTATAGCTTCGCTAAGTTTGTCGATAAATTTTTCAAATTTCTTATCGTCCCCTTTTTTAAAGTTCTTAGTGATTTCTTTGATTAAATCGGTATCGTTTTCAAGTCTTTTCTCTAAAGCTTTTTTGTTTATATGGAAATATACCTTGAATTTATTTATCTCTTTTCTGATTATTATATCTTCGTCTATAAATTTTTTAAAACTCTGGCTGATAATAGACGGCGCAAGTCCGGTTTCTTCCTTGACCTTTTTTGTGGTTATAGGTTTTTTTTCGCCGTTTATATAATATTTTATAATCATGGCGTAAACCATAAATTCCGACGGACCCATCAATTTTATCTGGAAATTTGTAATAAGATATCTGCTAGTCCATAAAGCTAGAGCTATGTAATAAAATTTAAAATAGTTATCCGACTTAATTAGGAAATCGTCAAGGTTTTTAGACTGCGCTTCCGTAATTATTTTATTAGTTTTAAGCAGGTTTATAACGCCTTCGATTAATCTATCTATTATAGGCGTGTCGGAATCGGTAAATCCGCAGAATTTTAATGCCTGAACGTTTATTTCGTTAAATTTTTTAAGCTCGGTAAACGGCAGTACGTAATTGGTTTTTCTTTTATCTTCGTTAAGCGTCGCTTTTTTTATAAGTTTTTCGTCCTGAAGTTTTTTAAGAACCGTCGCAAGATGAGGAGTCGAAACGTACAGTCTGTTAAGCTCCTTATAAGAAACGATGATGCCGTTTTTTTCATATTCTTTTTTTTCTTTCGGAGCAGAGTGGGTAAATTTATAGGCAAAATAACCGAATACTGTAAATTCGATATCGGATAAGTATGCAACGTCTTTATAGCTTGCAGGTATATTTGTTATCGTATCTTTTATTAATTTTTCCCTGTTTAGAAAAAAAATTGAAAAAAGAATGTAAAGTTTAGCTTCTAAATTTTTCATTTTATTTAAATCTCCTTTATAGTTAATTATTGCATTAATTTTATAAAACTTAAAAATACGTAAATTATTAAAGCGTAATTTAGTACTACATATATTTTTGTATATTATAATATTTTCTTTTATCGATGTAAAGAAAAATTTGTATTTTTTCAACGGATATAATAAAATAAACAAATGAGCAAAAATAACGAATATATCGACGAACTTGATTTTTTTATCGGAAAATACGGACGCGATATAAATCCCGAAGCTATAATAAAAGAGGATATATTAAGACAGGGGATTTCTTTCGGCGAAGTAGATTCGGAAGAAAACTTTTCCGGCAAATCATATTTTATTTTTTCGTTTAACGTCGATAACGACGGAGACGTAATTAATAAAAAGTATCCGGAAGAAATAGCCCTGATTAACGGACCGTATAATCTCAGGCGTACTATTATATCCGTAAGAATCAACAAAACATCCCCATATTCGGTGATTTACGATAAAGAGTCTAAAGGTTATAAACTTTATAAAAATAAAGGGAAAGACTTTTATTATATAGGGGACGTGCTTTTTTCTCCCGAAAAATCTTATATGCTTAAAAAAACTGAATCGGAGAAATCCGTCCGCGACGTAGCGCCAACCATAGAATGGGGGTATTTGATATATCTTGCAGTGTTCAGGATGTGCCAGTATTTTGAAGACGGCAGCGAATGCGCATTCTGCGATATGAATTCTAATTATTTAAATCAAAAAAAATCTAATAAAAATTATTCAGCCGTAAAATCGGTAGAAGATATTTTAAGCGCCCTGTCTATTATATCGGATGCGGACGACTCGAATGCCGGCGCATATACCTTGACGGGCGGAAGCATCATAGACGAAATTAAATTTAAAGGCGATACCGAAATAGATTTTTACGTTAGATTTCTTGAGGCTATAGAAGATAAGTTTAAAGGCAGATGGATCAGCAAAGTCGTCGTGCAGGCGCATACAAGAAACAATTTAATGCGGCTTAAAACCGCCGGCGCATACATATATCATACAAATTTTGAAGTGTGGGATAAAAACCTTTTTGATAAAATATGTCCGGGAAAATCTAAGTTCATTGGGAGAGACGAGTGGATAAACAGGATAGTAGATGCCGTATCTGTATTCGGCGAATATAAAGTTATACCTAATTTCGTCGCGGGAGTCGAACTTTCTAAGCCTTACGGTTTTACGGATATCGACGAAGCCGTCGATTCAACCGCCGAAGGGCTTGATTTTTTTATGTCGAAAGGGGTAATACCAAGATATACTACATGGTGTCCGGAAAAAACGAGCAGGCTTGGGAAAATGGGGAATGCCTCAGCTCCCTTGGAATATTATGTAAAATTGCTGCTTAAATGGCACGAACTGCATTATAAGTACGGTTTGCCAGTTCCGGAAGGTTACGGCGAAGCCGGAGCCGGAAAAGCCGAATTTTCAGTCAGTGCATTTATGGACGCTTTTAAGTCTGAAGATTATAAAATTGAAAATTCGTAAAAATTATGATACTATAAATAATATTATATAAATATTTATATAATATCTAAAGCTAAAGCGCATTAAGAAATTTAAAAGCAAAAATATTAAAAAAGTATAATAAATTTAATTAATTTAACAAGAGAGGTTATTTATGTACAACGAATACAGAGACGATGAAATGGACGGAAATAAAGACTACTATGAAGAAGGTGCGGATTCCTGCGGATGCGGTAGCGGCGACGACGAAGGAGGTTCCTGTGGTTGCGGCGGAGGAGAGGAAGAAGAAGGGTCTTCATGCGGATGCGGCGGCGCACACGGTCATGAAAGCAAAAATCCATTTGACGAACAGTCCCCTATAAGCGGAGTTAAAAATATCATAGCGGTCGCGAGCGGAAAAGGCGGCGTAGGCAAATCTACTTTTAGCGTAAACTTGGCGATAACGCTGGCAAAGCAGGGTAAAAAGGTGGGGCTCTTAGATGCAGACCTATACGGTCCAAGCATTCCTATGATGATGGGAATAAATAAAAGACCCGACCTCACTTCCAGCAATAAAATAGTGCCCCTTGAAAAATTTGGAATTAAGCTTATGTCTTTAGGGTTTTTAATTCCTGAAGACGCTCCTGCTATCTGGAGAGGTCCGGTAGTAATGCAGGTTATAACACAGTTTTTAAAAGACGTCGAATGGGGAGAAATCGATTTTTTGGTAGTGGACCTTCCTCCAGGCACCGGCGATATTCAGCTTACTTTAGTTCAAACGGTTCCTATAAATTTTGCGATAGTCGTTTCGACTCCTCAGGATATTTCCCTTATCGACGCAAAGAAAGCTCTTGCTATGTTCGATAAAGTAAACGTTCCCGTTTTTGGACTCGTCGAAAATATGAGCTATTTTATATGTCCGCACTGCAATAAACGTTCGGATATATTTAAACACGGCGGAGCAAAAGCGGCTGCAGAAAAACTCGGCGTAAATTTCCTTGGAGAAATACCGATAGTAGAAGAAATCTGCGAACTTTCCGACAAAGGAGAACCAATAATGACGAAAGATATTCATCCGGAAGTGCAGAGCGTGTTTAATAAGATATCCGATTCATTGGTTTTAAGAGCTGAACAGAGAGTAGTTGCATAAAAAAATATAAATCTATTAAGGAGGATTTACTAAATGTCTTCAGAAAATGTCTTAGCTTTTACCGATTCAAATTTTGAATCGGAAGTTTTAAAATCCGACAAACCGGTTTTAGTCGATTTTTGGGCGGTATGGTGCGCTCCCTGCAGAGCCGTTGCGCCTGTAATAGACGAAATAGCTTCCGATTACAGCGGAAAAATTAAAGTAGGCAAAGTAAACGTCGACGAAAATCAGATTATTCCCGGCAAATACGGTATAAGGGGCATACCGACAGTCATTCTGTTTAATAAAGGACAGGTAGCCGACCAGATAGTCGGAGCCGCTCCGAAAGGTTCTTTTAAGCAGCTGATAGATAAAGTTATAGGAAACTAAAACAAAAAAAGGAAACAAAAACAAAAAAGGTGTCAGATTTATTTATTTTCGAATTGCTTTTATAGAGTAATAAAATACATCGTTCGAAAATAAATAAAAATCTGACACCTTTTTTCAAACGCGGAATTGGCAAGGGTTTCAGAAATTAAATAACATAGATGACTTTTTCGACACCTTTTTTTCAACTTCTTCTTCTGCGCCGTATCAGAAACTTATTATTACCTCTTTAATAGACTTGCTTGTAGCTTTGGAAACCGTGAAATTTATGTTGTCTATCGTAAATTTTTCGCCGGAAACGGGTATGCGCCCAAGCCGGTCCATTATTAAACCAGACACCGTTTCATATTCCGCTTCTTCGTTGTTTAAGACGCTTAAGTTAAAAATCTCCGACAACTCGTCTAAGGTCAACCTCGCATTTATCAGGTAAGTATTTTTACCTATTTTTTTGTACATCGCTACTTCTTCGTCGGTTTCGTCCCTTATTTCGCCGACTATTTCTTCAAGAATATCTTCAAAAGTGATTATTCCGGAGGCGCCTCCGTACTCGTCCACTACTACGACCATCTGCTGACGGCTTTTTTGCATTTTCAGCATTATATTTGTTATTTTTAGTGTTTCGGGAATAAATAAAACAGGTTTTGCTATCTCCCCTACGACTTTTTCGGAGTTTTTCGGATTAAATACGTCAAAAGCAAAAGCTAAACTCGAAATATTATCGATTCGTTCCGAATAAACGGGAATTCTGGAATAGTTCGTGTCCGCAAAAATCTGCCTTGCTTTGTCTATACCGTCGTTTTCGTTAAGAGCTATAACGTTTATTAAAGGAATCATAACGTCTTTTGCCGTTTTACCGCCGAACTCGAATATTCTTTTTATTATTTTTTTGTCGTATTCTTTAAATTCTTCGATATTGCCGCTTATGGTTAGTACTTTTATAAGTTCGTCTTTAGTCAGAAAAACATTTTTGGACTTGCTTTTAAATATTATATTTAAAACTTTTGAAAAACCGATGAAAATTATATTAATCGGAAAAAAAATTAAAGAAAAAAAAGCTATAAACGGAATGCTTTTAAGCATAAGACTGTTTGCATGCCGCCTGTAAATCATTTTTGGAATAATTTCTCCGAAAATAACCATAACAGGCGTAAGAATAACTGCGACTATAATAGGAGTGTAAGACTTTGCATATGCGTAAATTATAGATGTAGCAAGAATAGTAGCCGTCGTGTATGCAAAATTATTTCCGATTAAAGATGTAGAAAAAGTGCTTTCAGGTTTTCTTGTCATTGCAAGCAAAAATTTTGCAAGCCTGTTTCCGCCGGCTTCTTTATGCTTAATCTTTATTTTATCGTAACTTATGATGCCTATTTCCGAACCTGCGAAAAAACCTTCTAAAATTATTGCGCCTATAATAACTGGAATATAAATATAAGCGCCGGCTAAAATATTACTGAACGTCATATTCATCCTCTATTTCGCCGAAAATTTCTTCCAGCAGATCTTCCATCGTAATTATGCCTTTCATTTTTCCGTATTCATCCACTATTACGGCCATATGGATTTTTTTCTTTTGCAGTTCCCTGAAAAGTTCCAGCGCATTTTTAGAGCCTGGAATAAAATAAGGCTTAATCATAAAGGAATTAAGCGTTCTTTTTGCTTCGCTTTTATTATATACTTTAGACAGTATGTTTTTTGATAAAATTATCCCTATTATGTTGTCTTTTTCCCTAAAATATATCGGAATTCTCGAAAAATGATAAGATTCTATCAATTCTACCGCGGCTGATACCGGAGTACCGACGTCTAATTCAAACACGGCATCTTTTTTAGTCATAATATTAGAGGCTTTCAAGTAAGAAAGTTTAAGGAAATTTTTTATGAATTCATATTCTTTTTCTTTAATCTCGCCCTCGTTTTTGCCTATTTCTATGATGGTTCTGAGTTCTTCGTTAGATATGGACTCTTCTTTTTTAAGCTGGAGCCTTTTTCCTTTAAGTCCCGTTTTTTGTATAAACGACCCTGCAAAATATACTACTCCGTAAAATATTTCAGAAACAAACAGAGAAAGTTCTATCGGTTTTTTTAACGCTACTATTTTTGGAATTATTTCGGCGATAATAATCAGTATGAGCGATATAAAAATAATCGAATAAATTACGGGAATATTTTTAAAATAAATATTTAAAATTATAGACCCTATGCTTGCGGTTATAACGTTTGCCGTCATATTTCCGATAAGAATTATTACCAAAAAGATAGACGAGTTTCTTATTAAAAATATAACTTTGTTTTTTTTTCTTAAATTTAATTCGTCTATATCTGTTTGATTAAGAGAAAATATCGACGACTCCGAAATTGAAAAAACCGAAGATACGACCAGAAATAAAATGAATAAAAATAAAAAAAGTAATAAATCCATATTTTATGCGGTTATATTTATATATTAGTCTTGTTGTAAGTTTTGATGGATCTTATAATTATGTTAAATTTAATTTTGCCGATATTATTTAATTACTGCTTAATTATTCTAGATGTCTAAAAGTATGATTTTCAGGCATAAAAACTTTACCGCCTTTTATAAGGGTAAGTTTTGCGGAGTTTTCGTCTATAAAGCCGATTTTTTTTATATTGATTCCGCATGAGTCTTTAATTTCCATAAGCTCGCTGTGGGTATATTCCCTGTCGAAAGTCCATAAAAGTTCATAATCTTCGCCGAAAGAAATTATATCGTCGAAATAGTTTTCTATATTCAAAATATCGGCAATTTTTTTTAGCCCGTCGTTTACCGGTATATCTTCGACGTTTATACGGCATCCGCATCCTTCCCCCGCGACGTTAAAAATATCTTTGTAGATACCGTCGCTTATATCCGTTAAAGAGCCGGCAAGATTTTTTGTAAATAATTTTCTGCCTAAGTTTATTCTTGGTTTAGGCAGTTTATATTTTTTTATAAAATCCGTTATTAATTTTTTATCTGATGATTTAAGCCTTGTTTTGTTTTTAAATATATAATCTTTATTGGAATTAAGATAAAAAGCCATCCATGAGTTTCCGATTTCTCCGGATACATAGACCGCATCCCCCTTTTTTGAGCCGAATCTTTTAATGCCTGCGCTTTCGCAGTCTCCTATAATAGTTATAGACACCGAAAGTTCGGATGCAGAAGAAATATTTCCGCCTATAAGGGATACCTCATATTTTTTTGCTTCTTCTATAACGCCTTTAATAAGGGATTTAATATCGGACGTGCATAAGTATGGAGGAATAAAAAGGGACATAAGAAACAATCGGGGAATTCCGCCCATAGCCGCTATATCGCTAAGATTTACGAGAAAAGATTTTTTGCCTATTTCTCGAAAATCATACAAATCAAAACTAAAATGAACGTTTTCCGTAATATTGTCGGAGCTTAGAAGAATTTTATTTTTATCTTCTATAACGGCGCAGTCATCCCCGATAGATTCTACTATTAAATTTTTATTAAAGTCTTGAGTTTCTAAGCCGGCTTTTTCTATGTATTTTATTAATTCCGACTCGTTAAACTTTTCTTTTTCTATCACCCTTTTTCTTGTAAGTATTTGTTGAAGTTTCCTTAGAATCTACGCCGATTATAGCGTATTTCACTACTTCGTCCATATGTTTAACGGGAATAAATTTAAGATTTTTCTTAACTAACGGGGAAATATCTTCCAAATCTTTTTTATTTCTTTCGGGTATAAGAATTGTTTTTATTCCAGCCCTCAAAGCCGCCAACGACTTTTCTTTTAATCCGCCTATAGGCAGAACGTTGCCTCTAAGCGTAATTTCGCCGGTCATAGCGATATCTTTTCTAACGGGTTTTTTAAGTACCGCAGAAATTAAAGAGGTCGCCATAGTAATTCCGGCAGATGGACCGTCTTTAGGGATAGCCCCTTCAGGTATGTGGATATGTATATCGTGTTTTTCGAAAGTATCGGTTTTAATGCCTAACTCGTCGGCTTTAGACCTTGCGTAGCTGACAGCTGCATGCGCCGATTCTTTCATGACGTCGCCGAGCTGTCCCGTAAGCGAAACCCCACCTTTTCCTTTAACCAATATCGTTTCAATGTAAAGCACTTCGCCGCCGTAAGGAGTCCAAGCGAGTCCCGTAGCTACTCCTATTTCGTCTTTTTGCCTTTCTTCGTCCGGTAAAATTTTAATTACGCCAAGATATTTGTGTATGTTTTTATCCGTTATAATATATTTTTTTATTTTATTCTCGGCGATGTTTCTCGCGACTTTACGGCATACAGTTCCTATCTCTCTTTCTAAATTTCTTAAACCTGCCTCTCGCGTGTACCCTGCAATAATAGTTCTTAAGGCGCTCTGTTTAATTTCGATATATTCATTTTTTAAACCGTTTTCCTTAATCTGCCTCGGTATAAGGTATTTTTCCGCTATCTTTTCCTTTTCTTCCTGGGTATAACCCGAAAGATTTATAATTTCCATCCTGTCCCTTAAAGGAGAAGGTATAGTGTCGGCAACGTTGGCGGTTGCTACAAACATGACATTAGATAAGTCGAAGGGTACGTTTAAATAGTGATCTGAGAAACTGGAATTCTGTTCCGGATCCAATACTTCTAAAAGAGCAGAAGAAGGGTCGCCTCTAAAATCAGTGCCGACTTTGTCTATTTCGTCTATCATAAATACGGGATTATTAGTTCCCGCCTGTTTGATTCCCTGAATTATTCTTCCTGGAAGCGCTCCAACGTAAGTTCTTCTGTGTCCTCTTATTTCGGCTTCGTCATGTACGCCGCCCAAAGATATTCTTACGAATTTCCTGTTCATAGCTTTTGCTATAGATTTTCCGAGGGAAGTTTTTCCTACGCCGGGAGGTCCTATAAAACAAAGTATCGGACCTTTCATTTTTTTGTTCAGCTTCCTTACGCTTAAATATTCAAGGATTCTGTCTTTTATTTTTTCAAGGTCGTAATGGTCTTCGTCTAAAATTTCCCTTGCGGTTTTAATATCGAGATTATCTTTTGTTTTTTTAGACCAAGGAATATCGCAAAGCCAT
The DNA here is from genome assembly GCA_008534395.1 of Candidatus Acidulodesulfobacterium acidiphilum. Lineage (NCBI taxonomy): Bacteria > Candidatus Acidulodesulfobacteriota > Candidatus Acidulidesulfobacterales > Candidatus Acidulidesulfobacteraceae > Candidatus Acidulidesulfobacterium > Candidatus Acidulidesulfobacterium acidiphilum. The sequence continues at coordinate 2,388 of SHMQ01000042.1, read as the reverse complement.
TCTAAATATGTTTTAATAGTCGAAGCTTCCGCGGCATCCTGATGCATAGATTCTAACCGAGCAAGTTGTTTTTCCGCTTCTTTTAAAACTTCGGCAGGCATTTTGGCCGCTTTAATTTTGTCCTGCAGTTCGTTGATTTCCTGAGATTTTTCGTCAGTTTCGCCGAGTTCCTGTTTGATCTGCCTCAGCTGTTCTCTTAAGAAATAGTCTCTCTGCGTTTTGGTCATTTCTTCTTTCGCCTGAGACTGTATTTTGGCCTGCATTGAAAGAATTTCTATTTCTCTTGCAAGAATATCGTTTACTTTTTTAAGCCTTTCAATTTGGTTGGTATCTTCAAGTATTTTCTGAGATTCTTCGATTTTTAAGCCCATGTTGGAGGCTACTATATCGGCTAATCTTCCGGGGTTGGTAATATTTTCGAGTATAATTAAAATATCCTGGGAAGGGAGCCTTCCGAGCGAAACATATTTTTCAAGCTGCTCTTTAACGTTTCTCATTAAGGCATCGACGGCGGGCGTAATTTCCGTTACGGTCTCTTCTTTTATTTTAGAAGCTTTTACTAAATAAAAAGGTTTAATCTGGACAAACGTTTCAATTTTTGCTTTAAGCAGTCCCTGGACTAAAATTTTAACCCTTCCGTCCGGAAGCTTAAGCATTTTCATAATCATTGCGACTACGCCTATGTCGTATATATCGTTCTGAGAAGGTTCTTCGACGATTATGTCTTTTTGCGCTGACAGCAATATAAGCCTGTCTTTTGAAAGCGCTTCGTCCACAGCTTTTATTGATGCTTCTCTTCCGACGAAAAGAGGAATAATCATAAACGGAAAAAGGACTATATCTCTTACGGGTAAAAGTGGAAGTACTTCAGGCAGTTGAATTTCGTCCGGAAGTTCGTGCTGTTCTATGCTTTCCCCTCTTCCCATAGACGTTTCGCCGAGATTATTTCCCAAATTTTCGGAAAAACTTTCGGAATCGTAAAAGTTTATATAATTATTGTTCATATGTATCTCCTGTGGTGTTGCCATTAGTTTTAACGGCAATATATATATTTATTGTATCATATTTTTGCCGTAATTACTCTAAATTTTTTAAGAGACTGGTATTAAAGTATCAAAATTAAGGAAAAGACCTCCCATATCGAAACTTATTTTTAAAACGCCGTTTGATAAAGAAGCGTTGGTATTTTCTTTTAAGGGAGAGATTGGCAGTAAAACAAATTTCTCGAATCTGCCGAATCTTCTTTCTAAACAGTGAAAATTAACCGCAGGTTCGGTTTTGTCCGCCTTTTCGGCTTTCCATCTGATTACTAGAACGTTATGGTGGATACCTATAATAATATTATCTTTTTTTATTCCTGGAAGTTCGATTTCGACGGTCAGGATATTTTCGTCGTTATAGATATCTATGGGGGCGAATGTTGCGGGATTTGTTTTAAAAGAATAAGACAAATCTTCCGTGTTAAACAAACCGAAATTACTATGAAAAAGCTTTTCTATTTCATTTCTAAATTTTATTATTTTTTTGCTTAAATCATCATCTTCATAAAAAAATTTCATAATTTTAATTCCTGCACCATTCCGATTTTTTAATAAAATCCATTAAACCTTTTTTAATTTCGTCGTTTTTTAAACCATAAATTATCTGTGCCTTAAGAAGGTCAAGTTTGTTGCCGCCGTCGTATCTGTCGCCGTTGAATTCCAAAGCATAAACCGGCTGAATCTGAAGCAGAGACTTTATGGCGTCGGTCAGCTGAATTTCGCCGCCTTTTCCTGGAGCGGTATTTTTAAGAAAGTCGAATATATCCGGCATTAATATATATCTTCCTATTATTGCAAGATTGGAAGGAGCGTCTTTAATATCTGGTTTTTCTACTAAATCTTCCACGCTGTACAAGCCTTTTTCAATTTCTTTACCGCTGATTATTCCGTATTTCGACACGTCTTCGTCTTTAACGCGCTGAACTGCCAAAACGGAATATCTGTATTTTTTATATATAGCGACCATCTGTTTCATGACGGGAACTTCGGAATCTATGATGTCGTCGCTCAACACTACGGCGAAAGGTTCTTCGCCGACCATATTTTGCGAACATAAAATCGCATGCCCCAGACCCAAAGCTTCCTTTTGCCTCGTATAAGTAAGGCTGATGCGGTTTGATATTTCATCTACCGACTTTAATAAATGATGTTTGCCCTTTTCTTTAAGTAAAATTTCATGTTCTATAGACCTGTCGAAATAGTCTTCTATAGCCGTTTTTCCCCTACCCGTAATGATGATAATATCCGTTATATCCGCTCCCATGCATTCTTCTACGCCGTACTGTATTAAAGGCTTATCTACCAGAACGAGCATTTCTTTCGGAATCGATTTCGTAATAGGCAGAAG
>SHMQ01000041.1 GCA_008534395.1 Candidatus Acidulodesulfobacterium acidiphilum | reverse complement strand
TGCTATTTCTTATACAGTCATTTAATTCAATACATGCCATAGGATTCGAACACCCGGAGCGCGTAGCGCGTTAGGGGGTTCGTCGCTTTTAGCGTCCGAAGGACGCTCATCCCTCTCTCTCCGCCATAAATAAATGCTATTTCTTATACAGTCATTTAATTCAATACAGGCCATAGGATTCGAACACCCGGAGCGCGTAGCGCGTTAGGGGGTTCGTCGCTTTTAGCGTCCGAAGGACGCTCATCCCTCTCTCTCCGCCATTGCGTTAAGTAAAAGGTGTCAGATTAATTTTACGCAACATCTTTTATCGTTAATTATTTCTTTTTATATGCGTAAAATAAAATCCGACACCTTTTTCTCGTCACCTTTTTCTCACACTTTTTTTAAACATTATGCATATTCGTTCGGGAGGTTTTTTGTAGTTCCATTGAAGAATTGAATGATTAAAGCATAATTCCGTCAGCTTATATCTTTCCTTGAAAATATCAAGGAAGATATTATAAACAGCAAAACAGTATAAGAAATTCCGTATATAAGGCGGTAAAATATAATACCTGAGGAAATATTAAGTTTATATGCGGCTTCGGAACTTATATTGAATATGGAAAAGTTGGGCAGGACGGTATAAATAAAGTGGACTATGGAAGTCAACGTATGATTAGTCTGATGCACTATTACTATTTTGCCTTTAATAATCTTTTTTACCGGTTTAACCAAGTCGTTCATGCGGCTCGAAACGTTGCCTATAAAAAAAACAAGAATTGCAAAAATAGATGCCAAAGCTTTTGACGTTACTAAAGAAAACAGCAGTGCGGCGGCGGAAATAAATATCGACTCGATTATTATAAACAGTCCCTGAATTATTAACGGCTGGGGCAGCATATAAAAAGTAAACGGCCGGCGGGAGCCGGCATGAGCGGCGGAACTGTTTTGCAAATTAACGCTATTATGAACAGACTTTGCACCTGAAGCGACGGCTCCGGCGTTGGGCACGACAGGCACTATAAATTTATGCATAATCAGCAGTACAAAATAAAAAATAAACATCATTATGACCGTAGAAAAGATTATTGCTGCGGCAAGTCCAAGAAAACGTCCGGTTAAATATTCCGTTCTTTTAACCGGCCTTGTAATACTTAGAAAAATGCTTTTCTTTTCGATATCGTCGTAAACCACGGAAGATCCGATAAAAATTCCTATAAAAATATTGAAAATAGATATGGCAAATATAGAAAAATCCACCATAATTCTTCCCTGGTTTATGAAACTAGTCTGGGAAACGAAATAACTGCCCGATATAAGTATTAAGGCAAAGATTAAAAAAGAATAAAAAATTTTTGAATTCTTTATTTCTTTAAAAGAATACATTATTCCGTATAAAATATTTTTCATTAAATACCCCGCTAATTTGCTAATTTTTCCTGTTTTTAAGCATTAAATCGTAAAGATAAACCTCTAAGGGAGTGTTATATTCCCCGCTCAAACGGTCATCTTTTTTTTCTTCGGCATATGCAGCCGCTTCTTTTTCTATGTTTCCTAAGTTTTCGTTTTTTATTAATCTGCCGTTTACTAAAACAGCTATCCTATCGCACAGTTCTTTACTGTCGGCAAGCACGTGCGATGAAAAAAATATAGTTTTCTTTCTTTCTTTAAGTTTAAATATTATATCTTTAAACTCCTTGCGCCCTATAGGGTCTAGTCCGGACAACGGTTCGTCGAATATTAAAATTTCCGGATCGCCTATGATAGAAACCGCCAATGCCAGCCTCTGGGTCATTCCCTTAGAATATTTATGCGCATGGATATTTTTCGCATAGAAAATACCGGCTAATTTTAAAGCATCGTAAATTTCGTCTTTATTTATTTTTTTATTCAAGAGTTTTGAATAGTAATTAATAATTTCTATGCCTTTTAATCCGCGCGGGAAACTGGGATTTTCAGGCAGATACCCCAAATTAAGCCTTGCTCTGTAATCGGAAGAGTCGTATCCGTTAATTTTGATACTTCCGCCGGACGCCTTAATAAGCCCTACTATCATTTTAATGGTCGTAGATTTGCCTGCGCCGTTAGGACCGAAAAAACCGGTGACTTTTCCTCCGTCTATGTTTAAAGAAAGGTCTTCAACCGCATTTTTCCGCGTTCCGAAAAAACCTATCCTGAAATATTTCGTTACGTTTTTTATTTCAATCATAATTCACCCTCTTTTTTGAGGCATAAACAGTTTTAAAGAATACGGAATTTTATAATTTTTATGCTCTTTTTTAAGCGCTATCTCGTTTTTAACGGCATCTATCCTGTATTGTATTATCTGCTTAATATAAGGATTTTTGTTGTTTTTATACATGGTTTTAAGAAAACTTAGCGTTTTTTTAAGGCTTCCGGATTTATTAAGGAGTTTAATATATAAAAATTCTAAATATTTCGGACTGCCTTTCATATCGACGGCATATTTAAGATAATATGCGGCTTTTTTATAATTCCCTATATTGTAAAAATAGTTAAAAGATATGAGGAACGGTATATTCCAATTTCCTTTTAAATGGGTCATACCGAGCTTTAAAAGTTTTATGGCTCTTTTAGGTTTGCCCGTCAGTCCGAGAAGCGTACCGCCCGCCTGGTAAGCATAATTAAAATTAGGATTTAAAGAAACCGTTATGAACGAAATTTTATACATATACGGGTAATGCGCCTTTGCCAGCCTGAAGGATGAAGCCTCCTGAACGAAAAGCGTCCAGAAATAATCCGAAGTCAACGTATTAAAATTAAAATCTACAAATTTTAAAAATCCCGGTTTTACGGAGGAATATTTTAAAAATGAAACTAATTTCAATTTTAAACGGCTCTTTGATAAAGCCACTATATGAAAAGAAAATAAAATTGAATAGGCTAAAAATAGCATAATTAAAAAAACAGCTAAACCTTTTAAAAATTTATTTATGCTTATGCTCATTTTAAAATGTTATCTATATGCTAAAATTTCTTTTTATTTATTTCTTTCTATTTACGCTATTTAGCAATTCAATATAAAATTCAGCAGTTTGAGACGCCACCGCTTTAGCGTCGAATTTTTTTACGACTTCATTATAGCAATTAACAGCAAAATTTTCAATTAAATCATATTTATCTATTAAATACATTATTTTTTCCGCAAGTTCAAAAAAATCGCCGTTCTTAAACAACAGCCCTGTTTCGTTATTTTTAATTATCTCCGGAATTCCCCCTACATCCGAAGCTATAACGGTTTTTTTTAAAGCGCAGGATTCTATTATAATACTTCCCATTCCTTCAAGACCCGACGGAACGGTAATCAGGTCGGATGCATATATAAATTTTTCGATATTTTCCTTAAAGCCGCTTATGACGAAATAGTCTTTAAGTCCTTTTGCTTTAATTAAACCCACGATATAATCGTGCAATTCTCCTTCGCCTATTATAACGAATTTTAAATCCCGTCTTTTTTTTATTATTAATTCTGCCGCTTTTATAAATACTTCATGCCCTTTTTCGCCCGATAATCTACCAATGAGGGAAATCATTTTTTCGTCCGGTTTAATACCGAATTCTTCTCTTATTTCGGCTTTTTCGGATTCGTAAAAAGAGGCAGTTTTATTTTCATCGCCGCAGATCCTTGGACTGTAAATAACCCTGATTAAACTTTCGTCTATTCCTATGTCGTTAATCAGCCTTTTTTTAATAAAATCCGATATAACGATAAATCTGTCGGTTAAAAATCTGTATATTAAAAATCCTTTTAAAAAGTCTACTTTGTATGCAACATGCCTCGTTAAAACTTTTATTATCTTTTTTTTAAAAATAGAAACTGCTGCAATGCCGCCCAAAAATTGGTCTAAGGACGAATGAAAATTTATAAGGTCAATATCGTATCGCTTTAAAAAGCGCCTTATTTTTAAAAAAGAAAAAATATCGATAAAATTCGTCATTCTTACGGAAAAATTTTGAATGCCGCATTTATCCAATTCATCCTTTAATCTCTCGTTGTTATTATGAATAACGAATATATTGAATTCTTCGCTATGGTATAGTTTCAAAAATTTAAGCAGAATTACGACGTCGTTTTGGGCTCCGCCGAAATTTTTAAAAGCGTCTATATGAAGTATATTAAATTTATTTTTTTTGTTATTCATAATATTGTATGTTATTATAATGCTATATTATATATATTATACTTATTTAAAACAATTTTACTTTTAATTTATGCAGAATATTATTTTAATTTTTTTTAAAGACATCTTCCTTGCTTTAATTCCCATATTCGTCGCAATAGACGTTTTTGGAATTCTTCCTATTTATTTAGATTTCGTTAAAGATACTGAAGCAGACGAAGAAAAAAAGATTAGAAAAAATTCATTAATAACCGCTTTCAGCGTAGGAATAGGCTTTCTTCTGCTTGGCAAATCTCTTTTTGCGGTTATGGGAATTTCTATATACGATTTTGAAATGGCAGGAGGAGTTCTTCTGTTTATAATATCCATAAACAATCTTCTTGCGGAAAAACGCAAACTTTATTCGTCTGCAGACAAAGCGGATTTGGGAGTAGTTCCTATAGGCGTACCTTTAATAGTAGGTCCCGGAGTTTTAACTACGCTGCTAATAATTACCGGAATATATGGATATATAATAGTAACTATTGCTTTTATAATAAACCTTTTAATTGTTTACGTCGTTTTAAAAAACACAAGGCTTTTTTTAAGATATCTCGGAAAAAACGGTTCAAACGCCGCAGGAAAACTTGCAGCGCTTCTCCTTGCCGCATACGCGGTAATGATGATAAGGGTAGGGGTAATAAACACCATAATCACTTACATGAAGAGTCTGCATTCTTCTTAAACGGCAGTGCGGAATTCAACTCCGACACTGCCGCAAATCATACGTTAAATCTAAAATGCATTATATCGCCGTCTTTAACGACATAGTCTTTCCCTTCAAGCCTTAAAAGTCCCATTTTTGCAGCATTTGCTTCAGAACCTGCTTTGATAAAATCTTCGTAAGAAATAACTTCGGCTCTTATAAAACCTTTTTCAAAATCGGTGTGAATTGTTCCCGCAGCCTGCGGCGCTTTCCACCCGTTTTTTATTTCCCACGCCCTTACTTCCTGCTTGCCTGCGGTAAAAAATGAGATTAAACCGAGAAGTTTAAAACTGACCGAAGCAACGGTATCTAAGGCGGAAGATTCTATGCCGTAATCTTTAAGAAAAATCTGCCTGTCTTCTTCTTTTAAAGAAGCAAGCTCTTCTTCTAATTTTGCGCATAACCTTATAACCGGTATATTTTTGGGCTTTGCTATATTCATAATATCTTCTATATCTTTATTTAAAAAATCATGGGCAAGCATATCCTCGTCTACGTTGAGAACGTATAAAGATGGTTTTGCGGATATTATGCCGAGGGATTTCAGTAAAATTTTCTCGTCGCCGTCTAATCCGGCGATATCGATATAGCCGGATTCGGAAAGTTTATCGTTAATTTTTTTTAAAAAATCAAGATTGGAACCGGCCGTTTTATCTCCGCTTCTTGCTATTTTTTCAAGCTTTTGCATATGCTTGGAAAGAATTTCTATATCGCTAAGAGCGAGCTCCGTATTTATAATATCGAGGTCTCTTGCCGGATTTACTCCTCCCTCTACATGAACTACCGTGCTTTCTTTAAAAACCCTTATTACCTGAATAATTAAATCGACGTTTCTTATGTGGGATAAAAATTTATTTCCAAGACCTTCGCCCGACGATGCTCCTTTTACTAATCCTGCAATATCTACAAATTCGACGTATGTAGGGGTAAATTTTTCCGGATTAAATATATCGCGCAGTTTTTCTAATCTGCTATCTTTTACTGGTTTTATGCCTATGTTAGGTTCTATCGTGCAAAACGGATAGTTGCTCGCCTCAGCGCCTCCGGCGGTAATAGCGTTAAATATAGTCGATTTACCGACATTTGGAAGACCGACTATACCGCATTTAAGTCCCATAATATATTTTTAGTTATTTATGATTATAAAGATTCATAGTCTTAACAAGACCGCAATCTATAAAAGACAGTAAAATTTCGTTTATCGTTTGAATTATTTCAGGCAATACTTTTTGCTCTTCCTTAGAAAAATTAGCCAGAACATAATCCGCTCCGCTGCCGAATTTAAATCTTTCCAACGAATTAATGCCCAGTTTCAGCCGGATAAAATTTTTGCTTTGCAGTGAATTTATAACCGAATTAACGCCGTTATGCGATCCTCCGCTGCCGCCGAGCTTTATCTTGTAAGTTCCGAAGGCAAGATCCAGATCATCGTGAATCAATATTATATTTGAATCTTGAGCATCGGAATTTTCAGGTAATTTAAAAACGCCGTTTTTGTTTAAAACTTCTTTTACGGCTTTTCCGCTTAAATTCATAAATGTAAGCGGTTTTATCAAAAAAACTTTTTTTTCGGAAATAATTTTCTCGGAAATTAGATAATTTTTTTTATTAATAAAACCGGGGAAATTATTTTCTGCAGAAAAAAAATCTACCGCCGTAAATCCAAAATTGTGCCTTGAAAATTGATACTCGCGGCCCTGATTCCCAAGTCCAAAAATAAATATATTTTCCGGCATCTTTTTATTATTATAAAACTTTTAAGACTTTTTAGAATCTTGCTGAGTCGATGCCGCCGAAGTAGCCGCCGCCTGCGCCGCAGTTTCGCTTTCAACAACTTCTGCCGAAGCGGAAACTTCTTCAACCGTAGGTTCTGCAACCGTAACGATAGCCGCATCTTTTTCGGTTATAATTTCAATTTTGTCGCCCAAATTTAAATCCCCGACATGGATAATATCGCCTATGTTGAGACCAGAAACATCGATATTTACCGTGTCTATAATATCTTTTGGATAACCTTTTATGGCTATATGTCTCATTAGCGGTTCAAGAATACCTCCGAGTTTAACTCCTTCGGGCTTTCCATTAAAATGAATAACGGCTTCTATTTCTATTTTTTCATCCATGGATATTTCATGTAAATCGACATGAATGATGCCGTCGGTTACGGGATCCTTCTGAATTTCTTTTATGACGGCCATTTTACCGTTAACGCCGGCTTCGTTGCTCAATATGTTAATGAACGAAGATATAGAATGTTTTGCAAAAGCCTTAAGAAATTCTTTGTAGTTAATGAGTATGATATGCGATCCTGTTTTTTTTCCGTACAGTACCGCCGGTATCAAACCGTTTTTTCTCAATGCTTTAAGATTGTTTTCTTTTTTCCTGATTTCAATATTTAAATTAATGATGTCCAATTAAAATCTCCTTTTACGATAAGTTATTTTTTTTATTATTTATATAAACAACGAGCTTACAGAATCTTCTTCATGAATCCTCTTAACCGCTTCCCCTAGAATATTAGCCGTACTTAATATTTTAAATTTGCCGGATAAATCGTTTCTATGTTTTTGGTCTATAGTATCCGTTATTATAAGTTCTTTTATGGGAGAATTATTTATCTTTTCTACGGCGCTGCCTGATAAAACGCCGTGGGTAGCCATCGCGATTATTTCTTTTGCGCCGTTGTCGGCTAAAGCCGAGGCGCCTTGCGCTATAGTGCCGGCAGTATCGATCATATCGTCCAGCATAATTGCAGTTTTATTTTTTACGTCTCCTATGACATTCATTATTTCGGCAACGTTTGCCTTTATTCTCCTTTTATCGATTATGGCTAGATTTGCCCCCAAATGTTTAGCAAAAGATCTTGCCCTTTCGACGGCTCCGGCATCAGGAGAAACTACAACTATATCCGAAGAATCGTAATTCTTGGTCTTTATATAATCCAGAAGAACTGGCGCCGCATACAAATGGTCGACTGGAATATTAAAAAATCCCTGTATCTGTCCTGCGTGCAGATCCATAGATAAAACCCTGTTCGCCCCTGCGGTCGTTATAATATCGGCTACTAATTTTGCGGTAATTGGAACCCTTGAAGCAGTTTTTCTATCCTGTCTTGCATAACCGTAATAAGGAACCACGGCGGTTATCCTATATGCCGAAGCTCTTTTCATAGCGTCGATCATAATCAGCAATTCCATCAAATTTCTGTCAACCGGATTTGACGTGGACTGCACAAGAAAAATATCGCACCCTCTTACGTTTTCGTTGATATTTATAAAAGTTTCGCCGTCGCTGAATTTATAAACTTCCGCATCTCCAAGAGACATACTCAGATAAGCAGCCATTTTTTCGGCAAGTTCCTTGTTTGAATTTCCGGAAAATAATCTTAGTTTATTTGTCATTTTTAATTTAACTTCTATCTTTTCTATTTACATTCTGCTGGCTGGGGCGGGAGGATGACTCCCTTCGGTCGTGATCCCATACTCAACATTATAATTTATTTAACTTCTATCTTTTCTATTTACATTCTGCTGGCTGGGGCGGGAGGATGACTCCCTTCGGTCGTGATCCCATACTCAACATTATAATTTATTTAACTTCTATCTTTTCTATTTACATTCTGCTG
>SHMQ01000040.1 GCA_008534395.1 Candidatus Acidulodesulfobacterium acidiphilum | reverse complement strand
ATTTAACTTCTATCTTTTCTATTTACATTCTGCTGGCTGGGGCGGGAGGATGACTCCCTTCGGTCGTGATCCCATACTCAACATTATAATTTATTTAACTTCTATCTTTTCTATTTACATTCTGCTGGCTGGGGCGGGAGGATTCGAACCTCCGAATGCAGGAATCAAAATCCTGTGACTTGCCGCTTGTCGACACCCCAAATTAAAATATAAAAATTCACAACTTATAAGTTGTGAACCGAAAATCACGAACTATTCCTGATTGCTTACCGCGGTTTCATAAGACGCGAGCACCGCCGTCTCTATCATATCCCTTGTTTCGTTGTTAAGAGGATGCGCCGTGTCTTTGAATGTGCCGTCTTTTCTTTTTTTGCTTGGCATAGCGACAAATAAACCGTCCTTTCCGTTAATAATTTTAAGGTCCCTTACTACGAAACAATTATCGAACGTAATCGTAACATAGGCTTTTAATTTTTCTTCATTAACAGGAAAAACATTAACTTCTGTAACTTGCATAAAAATCCCTCCAAAATGAAATCGGTTGAGTAATAGTTTATAAAGTTTCCGTCAAAAAAATCAAATGCACTATGTTGTTAAAATTAAACGATTTTATTTTACTTATGTATTCTTTAGCACTATGCTCCGAAGTAAAAGCCCCAAACACGGCAGAGCCGCTGCCTGACAAAAGAGAAATTTCCGCTCCGTTTAAAATCATAGATTCTTTAATTTCTTTTATAACCTTATAATTTGCAAATATAACGTTTTCGAAATCGTTTTTTAATTTTAATTCTTTAAAGCCTAAGTATTGAATATTATAATAATTTGACTTATTTGTCAACAAAAAATCGTCGTAATCGTCATATGCTTTTTTTGTGCTTATTCCGAAATCGGGTATTACTAAAACTATATAGTACTTCATAAGAGCGCTTGATTCAATTTCTTCTATTTTTTCGCCGAAACCGGATACTACTGCATCTTTCTCGGTAAGAAAAAAGGGGACGTCCGATCCGATTTTTAAAGCTATTTTCGTTAATTCTAATTTATCTAAATGGTTGCCGTAAATTTCATTTAATTTTAATAAAAGTCCTGCTCCGTCGCTTGAGCCGCCGCCTAAGCCGGCGTTAAAAGGAATATTTTTTTCTATTAATATATCTATTCCTTTATTTCTTACGTTTAGCGTATTAAAAAAAAGCTTGGCAGTTTTTATAGTTATGTTACCCTCGTTGGAGAGCGATTGAAGTTCGCGTTCCGAAATTTTGTTTTTTAAATTTGAGCCTGCAACCGTTTTAATATTATACTGTCCGTCCGTTAAATTAAACGTTATCTTATCTTTAACGTTAATTTTTCTCATAAGAGAAACTATTTTATGAAGTCCGCATGATTCTTTTTTACCGATATTTAAAGAAAAGTTAACCTTGGCGGGAGCGAAATAAACTATATCTTTCATAAAGAAGCTAAAGAAGCAGCAGAATAATTGGCGAAATTAATAAATATTTGAGGATAAACACCCATTATAAGCGTAAAAAACAGGCATATTATTATGGCCAGCATTATTCCTTCACTTATATTTCCGTTAACTATTCCGTAATTTTTACCTTCAGCCTCTATACATGAAACGGCAGAATCTTCCTTATCGGGCATATACATTTTAACTATTATCTTGATATAGTAATATGCCGCAAAAGCACTGTTAAGCAAAGCGATAAAAACTAACCAATAATAGCCGGATTTTACGGCAGCCGAAAATACGTAAAATTTTCCCATAAATCCCGAAGTAACCGGTATTCCCGCAAGAGACAGCATAAAGAAAGCCATAGCCGCCGAAATAAAGGGATATTTATATCCTATACCGGTATATTTTTTTATATCCAAAGAAACAATATCGGAATTTTCAAATATTATAACTACCGCAAAAGCTCCCGCCGTCATAAAAACATATGCAAAAAGATAAAAAAGCGTGCCGGAATAACCGTAAAATCCGCCGCCTATTATTCCTATAAGTATGTAGCCTGCCTGAGCTATCGAAGAATATGCTAAAAGTCTTTTAATGTTTGAAGATAAAATAGCCGCTATATTTCCAAAAGTCATCGACAAAACGGCAAGGATCCAGAGAATATCGTTGAAATTGATAACGTTAAAATTATAAATGAGCAGATAAATTCTTAAAAATATTGCAAAAGCAGCTACTTTTATTCCGGTTGCCATAAAAGAAGTTATCGGAGTAGGTGCGCCGTCGTATGCGTCCGGGGTCCAAGCGTGAAAAGGAAATAAAGACATCTTAAAGGCTAATCCTACAGTAAAAAGTAAAAGTCCGACGGAAAGATATTCGCCCATACCGCTTAAAATAGAAGTACTGCCGTTTTTACCGTAGGAAATGTTTTCCAAATAGGAATGTATTAAACTTAAGTTCAGGTGTCCGACTGCAGCGTAAATAAATACAGACCCGAAAATTAAAAAAGCGGATGCAAAAGTTCCCAGTATAAGATATTTAAGCGCAGCTTCCGTACTGCGCGTGTTTCCTCTTATATATCCGGTAAGTATATATGCGCAAATAGACATAAATTCTAAAGATATAAAGACCATTATCAAATTATTGGATGACACCAAAAACATCATCGCCGATATTCCAAAAAGAATTATACTGTAATATTCAGGATAAGGGACATCGAAATTTTCTATATAATCTTTAGAAACAAGGACGGTTAAAAAACCAGACAACAAAATAGCAATAAATAAAAATACGTCATAGCCGTTAAATACTACTGACCCGTAAAATCCCGTCAAATTTCTTCCCGACAGCATAGCGACGTATAAAATTGAAAACGCTATGCCGATTAAAGACAGATAATACGAATTTTTGCTTTTTGCTATTTTTTCAAAAAACGTTAAAAATAGTACTATAAAAGCAAATAGTATTATTACCGCTTCCGGTATAATGCTTATCATGCTTTTTTCCAAAGAATTTAATCCGTATATTGCAGGCATAATATTATGCATTGGATAACCCCGTCTTTATTTTTATGGCATTATATAAAATCTTGTGATGATTGAGCATAGTTAAAAAATGTAAAACCGAAGGACCTATTCTGTCTAAAAAAGGAGCAGGATAAAATCCCATTAAGACCATCAATATTATTAAAGGCAAAACGGTTATAATTTCCCTAAGGTTCATATCGTCGAAAGACTCAAGATGATGATTGTACGGCTCTGTCTGCTCGTGAGGAGCTTGAAACATCACTCTCTGGAACATCCATAATAAGTAAACCGCCGCAAAAATGATACCGCTGGTTGCAATAATCGTCAACGCAGGATATGAGCGGAACGAACCTATTAAAATTAAAAATTCGCCGATAAAACCGTTTAAACCGGGCAGTCCGACTGAGGCCAGCACGGAAGTTAAGAATAAAACGGTTAAAATAGGAGCTTTTTTCGCTATTCCTCCTAAATCTTTAATCTGCCTCGTATGCATCCTTTCATAAATCATACCTACAAAAAGAAATAACGCTCCGGTATCTACTCCATGATTTAATAGCTGATAAACCGCTCCGTTTATGCTTACGGCGGTCAATGCAAACAATCCCACCATTATGAAGCCCATATGCGAAACGCTGGAAAATGCGACCAATCTTTTAAGGTCTTTTTGAACGATAGAAACAAATGCGCCGTATAAAATTCCTATAACGCCTATTATCACTAAATACGGAGCTAAAATTAGCGCTGCATTCGGAAGTAAAGGTATTGCAAACCTAAAAAATCCGTAAATTCCGAACTTCAATAAAACGCCGGCAAGTATAACGCTGCCTGCGGTAGGGGCTTCGGTATGCGCATCGGGCAGCCACGTGTGAAACGGAAAAATGGGGACTTTAATCGCAAACCCAAGAAATAAGGCTATAAACAGCAATATCTGCAAGCCTACCGGAATATTGGTATTATACAACTTAATTAAATTGAACGTAAAATTGCCCGTCTGTTGATAATGTATTATAAATATATAAATTATGCCGAATAACATTACTAAAGAGCCGGCAAGGGTATAAAGAAAAAACTTTACCGCAGAATATATTCTTTTTCCGGTACCCCACATTCCTATTATAAAATACATAGGTATCAGCATAAATTCCCAGAAAACGTAAAACAGCAGAACGTCCAACGCAGCAAAAGTACCTAACATAAATGTTTCCAGCAGAAGCATCAAAATAACGAATTCTTTAACATGGTCTTTTATGTACCTGTAACTTGACAACAAAGATACGAACGTTAGCAAAGTCGTTAAAAGAATTAAAAAAAGACTTACGCCGTCGATACCCAAAAAATAAGATGCGCCGAACGACGGTATCCAGTTAAATTTTTCTATGAATTGAAACTTATACGTATCAGGCTTAAAATAGATAAATAGATAATATGAAGCTATAAACTCTGCGAGCGACAAAAACGTCGCAAGGTTTCTCAAAAGCCCTTCATTTTTCTTATTTATAGGCAGCAATATCAATACGGCGACGGTTGGAAAAAAAATCAGTATAGTTAAAATGTATTTCATAAAAAAAGCCATTTTTAATATCCTTTATAGTTTATATGTTATCCTTACCGCGTTAATTTTATATATATTGTCGTTACCTGATAAAATAATAAAAAAGAACTGCCGCAACGCCTATAGAAAGCGTCAAAATATAGCTCATCAGCATACCGTTTTGAATTTTTCTAGCTTTAACCGAAAAATTACCGAATGCTCCGGCAATCCCGTTAACTGCGCCGTCTATTATCTTAATATCCACGATTTTCCAGAGAAAATCAAAAAAAACAAGCATTGGTTTGACGATTAGAAAATCATATATTTCGTCTATATAAACCTTATTATAAGAAAGTTCATAAACCGGTTTAAACATATTCTTGATTTTTTCGGGATCTACAGCCTTTTTAATATACAATAAATATGCTATATATATTCCGATTAAACCCGCAGCCACGGAAATAGAACTAAGTGCGTACCAAGGCATATTATTTACTATAGGCGCAAAATTTTTAGCATTCAGAAAATCAACATGCAAAAATTTATAAAATACAGAATGATTTAAGGGCGGTATTCCCAGAAAACCAATAGTAGAAGCAAAAACAGCCATTATTATCATAGGAATCGTCATAATTTTCGGAGATTCATGCACAT
This sequence comes from Candidatus Acidulodesulfobacterium acidiphilum, assembly GCA_008534395.1. Lineage (NCBI taxonomy): Bacteria > Candidatus Acidulodesulfobacteriota > Candidatus Acidulidesulfobacterales > Candidatus Acidulidesulfobacteraceae > Candidatus Acidulidesulfobacterium > Candidatus Acidulidesulfobacterium acidiphilum. The sequence continues at coordinate 2,666 of SHMQ01000040.1, read as the reverse complement.
GTAAACCCTTATCTACTTTAGACTCTCCAAAAAAAGCTAAAAATATCAGCCTGAAAATATAAAATGCCGTCATTAATGCCGTTATCTCTCCTACAGCCCATGCAAAATAATAACCCTTATTATAAACATCCGCCAATATAGCATCTTTAGAAAAAAAACCGGAAAACGGAGGTATACCCGACAGCGCTAGACCGCCTACTATGAAAGTTATCGCGGTAGTTTTCATTTTCGAGTATAATCCGCCCATTTTTCTTAAATCCAATTCTCCCGAAAGTCCGTGCATTACGCTGCCCGCCGTTAAAAAAAGCAGTCCTTTAAAAATAGCGTGGGATATAAGATGAAACATGCCTGCCGTATATGAACCTATGCCTACCGCCATAAACATATAACCCAGCTGACTGACAGTAGAATATGCAACTATTCTTTTTATATCATACTGGGTAAGAGCTATAAACGCCGCAAAAAATGCAGTGAACGTTCCTACTATGAGAACGACTTCAGAGGCCGTAGGCGAATATGAAAACAGCACGTGAAATCTTGCTATCATATATACTCCTGCTGTGACCATTGTTGCTGCATGTATCAACGCGCTGACGGGAGTAGGACCTTCCATAGCGTCCGGCAGCCATACATGCAAAGGGAACTGTGCCGATTTTCCTACAGCTCCTGCAAATAACAGAAGCGCTATAACGGTTACGGTCAGCGTCGGTAATGTAGGCACCATAGCAAATATTTTTTCGTAATTAAGAGTTTTAGTCGTCATAAATAAAAGGAATATTCCCGTTGCAAACCCAAAATCCCCGACTCTGTTTACTATAAATGCTTTTTTGCCTGCATCCGAGGCAGACTTTTTTTCATACCAGAAGCCAATAAGTATATAGGAGCAAAATCCGACCGCTTCCCAAAATACGTATAGTAAAAGCACGTTATTAGACATAACCAGCATTATCATAGAAAACACAAACAAATTTAAAAAAGAAAAATATCTCGAAAAACCTTTATCGTCCTGCATATATCCTATAGAGTATATATGAACAAGAGTACTTACCCCGGTAACCATCACTAGCATAATTACGGAAAGCCTGTCTATAACTGCAGAAACTCCAACTTTTAAAGTTCCTGCATGTACCCATGGATAAAGAGTATCGGTAAAGCCGTGAGAATATGCGACTATAAAAAACAAAATAACTGACAAAATAAAGGATATTCCAATGAAAGCGCTGGCTAAATATCCTGAAAGCCCTTTAATATATCTTCCGAACAAACCCCATAACAGAAACCCCGCAAGCGGAAATAACGGAATGAGCCAAGTAATAGATGTTTTAAAATCCATTTTATTAACTACCTTTTATATTAATTTTTTAATTCGTTTGCTTTATCCATGTCCACAGTTCCTTTTTCCCTGTAAAAAGCAACTATAATACCCAGGGCTACTGCAGCTTCGGCAGCCGCTACCACCATTACGAAAATGACGAATACGTCGCCGGAAATAAGATTTAAACGGTTAGATACCGCTACGAAGCCGAGATTTGCGGCATTAAACATCAATTCTAAACTCATAAAAACAATTATTAAATTTTTCCGCATAAGAACGCCGAGAGCGCCGATACAAAAAATTATTCCAGCTACTATCAAATAGTTATTCATAAATTTATCACCTTATTTACCGCCGTTATTTTATTAAAGTTTTTTCTTGGCAAATAAATATGCCCCTATAATCGCTACAAAAAGCAGTATAGAAGCAATTTCAAAAGACAGAGTATATTTAGTAAATAAAAATTTTCCTATGACCTGCGTATTGCCGATTTTATTTATTACCGCGTGAGTAAATATGCCGGTAGGCTTTTTGGTCTTTCCGCCTACCGTATATATAACTATTTCCGCAAACAAAACTATTGCAATTACGATTCCGATAATTTTCTGATGAAAATCCGTCTTTACGGCGTTTAATCTAGAAATATTTAACAACATTATAACCAATACTACAAGAACCATTATCGCTCCGGCATAAACCAGTATCTGCATTACGGCAAGAAACTGCATATCTAAAAGCACGTAGAAACCTGCAAGCGCAAAAAAACAAAGTACTAAATAAAGCGCTGAAGTCAATGGATTTTTCATAGATATAACCATCAGCGCAGAAAAAATAGCTATAAATGCAAAAATGTAGAATAGTGCTTCCACGATTAATACCTCAAGTTTTATCTAGATTTAATTAATTTATCTATGCCGTAAATGCCTTCATCCCGCGTATAAAATGCAACCTCGTAATCGGTTCCAAGACTGATAGCTTCCTCGGGACATATTTCTTCGCAGTAACCGCAACAGATACATCTTAATAAATCGATTTCAAATGAAGACGGATGACGTCTTCCGTCATTGTAAATTCCTTGTTTTAAATTGTCTAAACTGTGATTATGTTTTTGCCTTTCCGTAAGTTCGTGTTCTAATCCGTAGTCCACGTAACCGGTTTTTATTTTTATCGCTTCGGACGGACAGACGGTCTCGCATAAAATACAAGCTACGCATCTTAAAGAGCCGTCGCCGTTAACGTTAAGATGAGGAAAAGCCCTGAATCTTTCGGCTATCCTTAGATGCTCCTTTGGATACTGAAACGTTACGGGTTTTTGAAAAAAAGTTTTAATAGTCGTTTTAAGACCTATTAA
>SHMQ01000039.1 GCA_008534395.1 Candidatus Acidulodesulfobacterium acidiphilum | reverse complement strand
ACTTTTTAATTTTTTTTTGATTTCAAAAATATCGATATAATTTATTTCTTCCATTAAAAACCCCTTGTTTAAAATAAAATTTCTATTTTATGCAAATTTGTTATAGGGACAGAATTGAATTCTGTCCCTATAATATATAATATATATTTTATAATATTTCTATTAAAAAATTAAGATAAATTTACAGGACGAAATTTAGCGAAAAATCAGCCGGCATAACGGAATTAGTAAGGGATCCCATAGAAATATAATCTACGCCCGTTTTTACCGCTATATCGCGCAATTTTTCTACGGTCATATTGCCGGAGGCTTCGGTGAGAGCGGCATTATTTATAATTTTAACCGCTTTTTTCATCGTATCTATTTTCATATTATCAAGCATTATTATTTCTGCTCCGGCTGTAACCGCTTCCCTTACTTCCGCAAGGCAAGAAGTTTCTATCTCGATTTTAAAATTAAAACCTGAATATTTTTTTTTTACCGCGCCTATTGCTTCCTTCACGCCGCCGGCAAGTTTAATATGGTTGTCCTTAATAAGTATTCCGGAAGACAAATCGAATCTGTGATTTTCTCCTCCGCCGATTTTAACGGCATATTTTTGCAGCAATCTTAAACCCGGTATGGTTTTTCGGGTATCTAAAATTTTAGTTTTTAAACCGCGCAATTCTCCGGAAGCAATGCTAGACGCAGTTGCAATCCCTGACAAGTGCTGAAGAAAATTAAGGGCTGTCCTTTCGCCGTAGAGAATATCGCCTGCCTTCGCTTTAAGATGCAAAACTTTCTGCATTGCATCGATTTTTTCTCCTTCGCTGCAATAAAAATCTATGGCATAATCGTTTTTTGTAACAATTTCAAATACTTTTGAAAATATATTAAGCCCGCAAACGGTGCACGCTCTTTTTGCGATAACTTCGCAGTTCATAACCGGATTATTTTTTTCCGACAAGACGGCATCTGTCGTTATATCCCCCCACTTTATATCTTCGTTTAAGGCGTTGTATATAAGAGGTTTTATTTGGAAGTCTAATATCTGCATTTATTTTTAAGACTGTTTAATTTTTTCTATTTCGTCTTTGACTATCTTTTCAATAATATCTGGAAGCATTTTTTTCACTGTTTCAATAATATCGGGTTTAATTTCGCTAATGACTGTTTCTATAGCATTTTTAAGATAAGAATCCATATCGGCAAGATTCTGTTCGTTTAAAATTTTCAATTTTAATTCTCCTTTTTTTTCGGTTGAAGTTTTTTCTTCGCTTAACGCGATATTGAATCCGGCAAAAGGTTCATTGAAATCCTGATTATTCGGCTGTTGTTTCTCGAGAGCCGCCAAGTGTGGTTCGGACGCTTCTTCTGTTCCTTTTAAAGAATCGGCGTTAATTTCAAGTCCGCTTTCCGGAGCGCTAAGATCAAAAATACCGTTATTTATATCATCTGCATTATTATTAATATTAACGTCTATGGAAGTTTGATTTTTATTTGACCCATAACCCGTTAAACTATTTTGTTCCGCAACATTTATTTGTTCGGACGCTTCTTCTGTTCCTTTTAAAGAATCGGCGTTAATTTCAAGTCCGCTTTCCGGAGCGCTAAGATCAAAAATACCGTTATTTATATCATCTGCATTATTAACGTTCCGCGATGTTTGATTTACGTTTATAGAAGACATTAGTTCGTTAAGCGGATTAGGCTCGAAAGAATCTGAAGATTCTATACTCCATAAAGTATCGGCAGATTTTTCAATTTCTTCCGTCTTCCGTATATCGTTTTCCTTGTCGGTATTAATCTGTTGAGTTTGCGGCTCTAATGAAGTTTCCTGAATCTTTTCGTATGAAAACGGTTCCGAAATTTTTATTTCCGCAATATCGGTCGGTTCTTCAGTTTTTTTAATATCGGAAGCCGGTTCCGTTTCCAATTTATTTTGGGTTCCGGTAATCGATATAGGCGCTTCATTTTTTTCTTCTCCGGTTTGCGTTATATCATAGGCTGAGCTTGTTTCAATTTCCTGCATCCGAGTTGCGCCTGCTGTCGTTTCGGTTTTGGATATAATATTCGAATCTTCTGCAGCCGAAAGCCGGACGTCTTTCTTGTTTAATTCTTCAAATTCTTTGAATATAGCATCGTCTTTAAATAAATTTTCAAACGCCTGGCTGAGTTCTGCCGATTCGATATCTGAATTTTCGGTATCCGACGCCGCATTTTCATAGCCGCCCTCATTATTATTATCTTTCTTAGGCGATAAAGCATTTGATATGTTTTGAAAATCTAAATTTTCGTTATTTTTTTTAGTTTCAAAATCTGAAATGTCGAATACTTTATCGCTTTTAATAACATTATTTTTAGCCGCGTACTTAATTTTGTTTAAGTCGTTTTTTTTGTTTTCGGAAGCGATATCTCCCGAAATTTTTCCGGATTTATCTTCGTCGGGAATAGACAGCGCTTTTTTTACTTTTAAGATAAACGTATCTTTGTCGAACGGCCTGTATATAAAGCCGTCCGTTTTTAATTTAATAAGAACGTCTCTCTCCTTATCGGACAAATCAGAAGGAACTAATAGAAGAAGGGGAGTTTCTGCAAACTCTTTGCTTGTTTTAAGTTCCGTTATGCTTTTCTTTAGATCGGTGTCGATAGAATTATAGCTCAGTACTATAATATCAGGCTTAAAATTTTTTGCAACTTTGTAAATAGACGAAGGTTCTTTAACAAGATTGAGGTTGAATTCGGTATTGTCCTGTAGTATCGCAGTTATAGCTCTTTGCATCGATTCGCTTTCGTCTATAAAAATTAAATTATACGACATAACAACCTCCGTCATCTTTAAAATATTTATAATTTTTGGTACAATATAAAATTACTATATCAAATACGGCTTAGATTAATTTTAATATTTTTAAATAATATAGTCAATAATTTTAAAGCAATTTTTAAAATAATAAGATATATAAGACAATATGTCAACTATAGATAGATATATTTTTAAGCAGATGATTTTTCCGTTTATTTTCGGTCTGGTTATTTTCACTTTCAGCGTTACGATAAACCGCATTCTTTTGTTGACGCAGATGGTTTTAAATAAAGGCATCAGCATATCTGCCGTTTTAAAACTTGCAAGCTTGACAATACCTGATTTTATGATAATAACCTTGCCCGTATCTTTTTTGCTTGCATTACTTGCTGTTTTCGGCAAGATGACGCAGGATAACGAAATTACTGCGTTAAGGGCTTCCGGAGTAAGTATTTTCAGGCTTACTAAACCTGCAATTTTATTTTCCCTCATACCGCTTGTTTTTTCTATACTTTTTTCGTTTTATATAGCACCGAGGTTCAATTTTTTTTTTAGGGTCCTTGCGGTTAAAGAAGTTAAAAAAGCCGCCCTTTCCGCATTGAAAAAAAATTCATTCACTAACAGGTTTGGAGGGCTTAACATTTTCGTTAAAAGCGTAAATACGCAAAAATCTACGCTTAAAGGAATTTTTATATTAAATAAAGTTCGGAATAATCCTGAAACTTTAATTGCAAAAAGCGGCAATATTAAGTACGACAGGAAACGTAATACTCTGTCTTTTTATTTGAAAAACGGCACTATACAGAATCAGGAGCCTGATTCTAAGAATTTTTGGATTATGCATTTTAAAACTTATAAAATTAACGTTAAGCTTAGCGGATTTTCTATACCAGGCAAAAATAGCTCTATTCATTTTTTGACTTTTTCCAAACTTTTACAAAAATATATAGTCCAGAAAAGTCCGGAGATGAAAAATATTTATCTGACGTATCTTTATAAAAAAATAGCGATACCGGTTGCTACGCTGCTTTTTATATTCATAGGTATGCCGCTCGGCACCCTTATTGAAAAAAGAAGTTTATTCTTAGCTATCTCATATACTATTATATTTGTAGTTATTTATTATGTCGTATTCACTTCCGGTTTTTATATGTCTTTAAACGATAAGATTAATCCTTTTATAGGAGTTTGCGGCGCCGATCTATTTCTTGCCGCCTCTGGTTTTGTGCTTTATGTCAAAGCTTCATTAAAATAATTATGAAAATATTACAAAAATACCTGTTAAACGAATTTTTAAAATATTTTGCCGTGACTATAATAAGCTTGATATTTTTTTACGTAACTATAGATTTTCTTTCTAATATCGGCGCATTTACTAAACACTCTCCCGAATTTCAGTATATAATCATTTACTATATATATAAACTTCCGGAAATAATATACAGGATATTGCCGCTCTCTATTCTTTTATCGACCCTTTTATCTATTTCCGTTTTTAATAAGAATAACGAAATTACCGCCGTAAAATCGTCTGGGCTCAGTATGCTGAAATTTTTTGCTCCGCTCATTGTACTTGGTTTATTTTTATCTGTTGCATCATTTTTGCTTTCAAACTTCGTCGCCGTGCGAACAAATGTCTTGAGAAGAGTAGTTATGCAGAGATATATCAATAAAAACAAATCTTTCAACGCAAAATCGGTTTATAAATATACGACCAAAAATATTTTAATCCATTATAAAAGAAGCATAGTTACGGCAAAGATTATGAATCCGTCCAGCAAAACTATAAAAGGCGTGAATGTTTATGTTTTTAACGATAAATTTGTTCTTTTAAAAAGATACATAGCAAAATCGGGACGTTTCGGCAAGAAAGGTCTTATATTAGTGGCAGGGCAGATTGATAGCTTTAATATGAAAAACAAAAGCGGCGGATTTGAGCAAAAATATTTTAAAGCTCTTATAATTCCAGTTTATCTTAATTTAAATTTTTTCAGGTCAAATACTCTTAGGCCGGAGTTTCTCTCTATAATAAATCTTTCAAAGATGGTCGCAGTAGCAAAAAAATCCGAATCGGGTTTAAGCTACGTACTTACGAGTTACTATTCCAAACTGTCGTTTCCGCTGATAAATTTAATTCTAATACTTATAGGAATATCGATAGGGCTTATGCTCGGTAAAAAAGGCAATTCCCCCGTTTCTATAGGGATAAGCATCGTATTTGCTTTTACATGGTGGGTTATAAATTCGATATCTCTGTCTCTGGGCGAATCCGCCCAATTAAGTCCTTTTCTTGCTGCTTTCATGGCAGACATAATATTTATGTCGTTTGCGATATATCTTATAGCGGGTATCGATTAATTAATGTTGGCAATGCCGAAATATAAAATTATATTACAGTTCAATGCTTAATCCGTCGTAAGACGGTATTAGTTTTTCGGATTTGCAGGAGCATATTTCTTTTATTTCGTCGTAATCTATGTTATGCCCCATATGCGTGAAATAAGTTCTGGACGGGTTTATTTTTTCGGCAACGTTAATAGCTTCGGCTATGCTGAAGTGCGTTTTGTGAGAGTCGAACCTGAGGGCGTCTATCATTAACACGTTTAACCCCTTAAGCAAACCCAAAGAAGATTCCGTTATAGACGATACGTCGGTAATATAGGCGAAGTCGTTTATTCTGTAGCCGTTTATTAAATTTTTGCCGTGATATACGGGGACGGGAGTTATAAATAATCCGGATTTGATTTCAAAGGATTCTTTTATAATATTAGGGATTAGATAAGGCTTGCTTGATTCGGTTTTTTCTTTAAATATATAGTCGAATTTATCTTTAATAAAATTTACCGCCGTTTCCGAGGCGTAAACCGGTATAAATTTGTTGTCCTGTTTTTTTAAGTAATTAAACATTCTGAGGTCGTCTATGCCGAAAATATGGTCGGCATGCGTGTGAGTATATAACACCGCATCGATGTTTGCGATATTAAATTTCAAAGCTTGTGTTCTTAAGTCAGGCGCCGTATCTATTAATATATCGAAATTATTTTCGGATATAAGTATAGAAGGTCTCAAACGTTTGTTTTTTGGATTTTCCGAAGCGCAAACTTTACAGCGGCATCCTATTAACGGAACGCCGGTCGAGGTGCCGCAACCGAGTACTAAAATTTTCATATATTTTTATGATACAATAAAAAAGGAGTTAAAGCAAATAAGGCAATAAAAAAATGGATAAAAAAAATTCCGAAAAAGTTAAGATAAAAAGGGAAATTATTTTTGCGGCTATAATTTTCGCGCTCGTCGTTTTTTCTACTTTTGAAGAACTGCGCATGATATCTTTTTCGAACATTTCCGTAACGTCTAAGATTATAGTTTATGCTTATATAAATATTACGGTAGTCCTTTTTTTACTTATGTCGTTTCTTGTATTGAGAAACGTTATAAAATTAATAATAGAAAGAAAAAGAGGAGTAATAGGCGCAAAATTAAGAACTAAACTCGTGGGACTGTTTGTTATAGTAAGCGTGGTTCCTTCCTTGTTTATGTTTATCGTAATGATTGCTACGGGTTTTGCCGCAAATATTATAAACAAGTGGTACACTTTCAGGTTAGAAAAAGCCATGGATTATACTTCGGCTATAATCAGGCATAAAAGTGCCTTGATAAAAAGCGCAAAAGACGCAGCGGTAAACCGTAAAATTGAATGGCTCGAGCATTTTTACAGGGAGTATTCGCAGATAAGGTTTATAAAAAACCCTATGGAAACCACTTACCTTATTTTCTTTTCTATATTTACGCTTATCGTCCTTTTTATTTCATCATGGGTTGGCTTTTATTTGTCGAAAAAAATGACTAAGCCTATTATAGATCTTGTGGAGGGCACAAAAAAGGTGGCTTCGGGAGACCTAGATATCAAAGTTTCGAAAGAAAGCGACGACGAAATAGGAATGCTTATAAATTCGTTTAATTTGATGGCTTTAGATCTAAAAAAGAATAAGGAGGAGATAGAAAAAGCAAATATAGATTTAAAAAACGTCAATGAAGAAATCGAAAGAAGAAGAAGGTTTATGGAAGTAATACTTAAAAACATACATGCAGGCGTCATAGGCATAGATTCCACCGGCAAGGTTAGAAGCATAAACAATGCCGCAGAAGATATGTTCGGTATAAATTATAAAGATGCTATAGGCAAGAATTATAAAGATGTTTTTGCAAAAGACATTTTTTCGGATATCAGAAGCGTTATAAAAGGACTTGCAAAAACTGGCAAAGAAAATCTTACAAAAGAAATAAAATTGAATATAGACGGAGCTTTGAAGGTATATATAGTCAATATTACTACGATGAAAGACGAAGCGGGAAATTATATAGGTTTTATAGTGGTATTAAACGATACTACGGATATGATGAAAGCGCAGAGAGTTGCGGCATGGGAAGAAGTAGCAAAAAGAATGTCGCATGAAATAAAAAATCCCCTTACGCCTATTCGTCTTTCTGCAGAAAGATTAAAAAGAAAATACGGAGAAAAAATATCGCTTGAAGATAGCACTTTCGGCGAATTGGTAAACACGATTATAAAGGAAGTTGACGACTTAAAAAGTTTGGTAGATGAATTTTCGCTTTATGCAAGGCTTCCAAAAGCAAATTTGGAACCTGCCGATATAAACGCTTTAATAGGAGAAGTGGTCAACTTATACAAAAATGCTCACAGAAATATTTGTTTTATAGAGCATTTATGCGATGCTTTGCCGAAGGTTTCCATAGACGGCAGACAGATGAAAAGAGCTTTTATGAATATAATAGAAAATGCGGTATATAGCGTTAATTTGAAATATTTGGAGAAAATAGGCGAAGACTATAAACCCGAAATTAGAATTTTTACGGAACTGATAGAACGGGGGGGTAAAGAAAGCGGAAATAAAAATCTTGCCTTAAAGATATCGTTTTCAGACAACGGAACTGGAATAAACGACGAAATAGTCCAGAATATTTATGAACCTTATTTTTCTACAAAACAGGGCGGAACCGGTCTAGGATTAGCTATTACAAAAAATATTTTAATGGAAAACAATGCGCAGATACGTGTCGAAAATAACGAAAGAGGCGGCGCAGATTTTATAATATATATGCAGTTATAACAAATCGTTAAAATAAATATTTTTTATATATAAAATATCGAGTGGAATAAATATTGCTCATTTTATTTATAAATATAAGTATAATTATATGTATATAAATAAAAGTAATAAAATATTTATTTATAAAAGAGGTAAACATGAAGATTGTATTGATAGTGGACGATGAAGAAAGCATAAGAAGTTCTCTTTCCGGAATTCTTAAAGACGAAGGCTACTCGGTAATAACAGAGGCAGGCGGAAAAGCCGGATTAAACGCCTTTGCCGACAAATCGCCTAACGTAGTCTTATTGGACGTCTGGCTTTCCGATTCCGACGGCTCGGATATTTTACGTGAAATGGTCAGGATAAACAAAAACATTCCGGTAATTATGATTTCGGGTCATTCCGATATAGATACGGCAATTAAAACTATAAAAATAGGAGCTTACGATTTTATAGAGAAACCGCTTTCTTTAGACAGACTCGTTATTACGGTAGAAAACGCATTAAAATATAACAGCCTTAACGAAAAGAAAGCTATTTTGGCAGAAAGTCTGCCTAACAGTTTCGAACTTATCGGCGAGGCAGAATCTATTAAAAATCTAAGGGAAAAGATATATAAGGCGGCCCCGTCTTCGGCTCCCGTTCTTATTGCCGGAGAAAACGGCACCGGAAAAGAGATTGCAGCGAGGTCGGTTCATATTAACAGCCTGAGGAGCAGCGAGCCTTTTATAGCAATTAACTGTGCCGCTATACCGGAAGAGCTTATAGAAAGCGAAATTTTCGGTTACGAAAAAGGAGCTTTTACGGGAGCGGCGGCTAGAAAAAAAGGAAAATTCGAATTAGCCGACGGAGGGACACTTTTTTTAGACGAAATAGGCGATATGAGCCTGAGAATGCAGTCAAAAATATTGAGGGTTTTACAGGAAGGCAAATTTCAAAGGATAGGCGGAGATAACGAAATTGAGTCAGACGTCAGGGTTATCGCCGCTACTAATAAAGATCTCGAAGAGGAAATTAAATCGGGCAGATTCAGAAGCGATCTTTTTTTCAGGCTTAACGTTATTCCGCTTTATATACCGCCGTTAAGGGAAAGAAAAAGCGACATACCTCTTTTAGTAAATTATTTTGTTAAAATTTTTAGCGGCAATACCGGCAGATTAGAGATAGACCGTTCCGCTTTGGAGTTACTGCAAGGTTATAGCTGGCCGGGAAACGTCAGGGAACTTAAAAATATCATAGAAAGGTTTTCTATTTTAAATCTATATAATAAAGTAACCGCCGAAGACGTCGCCGCGGAATTAAAAATTAAGTATCCGGCTGTCGCGGAAAATAACGGTAGAGTTATTTCGGAAACGGAAAGCGTCATTTCAAGCATATCTTTGACTGCGCCTATAAAATCCGACGGCTTTTATGCAGTCGAAGATGCAAAGCAATCTCACTTGAATTATTCATCCGGCGAAAATATATTGTGCCGTGAAAATTCAAATAATATCGAAAGTATTATGTCTGCCGATTTATTTCAGCAGGCAAAAGAAAATTTTGAAAGAGCATACCTGATTCGCAAACTAAAAGAAAACGGGAGCAACGTAACTAAAACTGCACAAACTATCGGCATGAGCCGCCGCAATTTACAAAAAAAAATATCTGCGCTAAAAATAATTATTTAGTAATCATTTATTTAGTAAAAAATTAGCAAAAAATTCTTGACAATTTTTTTTAGAAAAAATATAGTTATTATAAATTTAAATTATAATATAAAATAAACATATCGCTTATAATTTAATCAAATCTTTGAAATTCTTTAGGAGGAATTATGGATGTCGCACGCGGGGAGTCCTTTTTTAAATTTGGAATTTTAGTCAAATCTTTTGAAGCATTTCAACGTATTAAAGCAATAATTCTTTTGCTGGCAACTTTTATAATTTCATTTGCTATATTAATAGGATCTATTGCTATAGCAACCGATATGGCGTATAGAGGGCATTCCGCTATTGGAAAATTTGTTTCTATTATAGGGGTAATATTATACCTTATTATCTACCTTATAGGTTATACCGCTACCGGAAAAGTATTAATGGAGCATGCCAGAAATAAGGCGTCTATTCCCGTAATGGACGCAATAATATTCGGAATATTTTCGTTTTACCGTATTTTAATTTCAGAAATAATATTAGCCATAGTTCCTTTGGTAGTCGTTATAATTTCTCTTATTTATTTTTTCATAGCAAAAATACCCGGGTTAGGCAAACTTTTAGATTTTATTGGAATACCGGGATTTACTATAATCTTTGCCATTATGTTTTTTGCAATACTTTTAATCAATTTTATGATCAACCCTTTAGTTTTTGACGGAAATAATTTAAAAGAAATTATAGTAAAAGCTTATAAGATTTATAAAAAACATTCAACTCTCCTTTTTGGTTACTTCATATTTTTAATGCAGGTTTTTGTTGTCTTAGCTTTAATATTTATATTATTGACCGTATGTTCTTTTGCTCTTACGGCTTCGATATTAGCCGTTACAAGACCGACTTATTTATTATCAGGCGGTTACGGCGGTTCTATGCTGGGAATGTTAAACGGAGGCGGCGGTATCATGTCCTCTCTTTCAATGTTCGGGGGCTTTGTAGGATTCGGCGTAGGTATTATATATATGCTCTTAATGGTTCTTCTTTTCGTATATTTAATGTTAGGACAGAACTATATATATTTAGACGTAATATCAGATATGAATTTTGACGATGTCGATGCACAGTTTAACGACGTTACTTCCAAATTAAAATCCAACATAGAAAAATATAAAGAAAAAGCGGCAAGCATGAAAGGAGGAACGACGACTTCTCAAACGACTTCCGGCGGGGATTTTACAAACAATGTTCCACCGCAGCAGGCAGGACTTGAACGGCAAACTAATCATGGAGGCAGCACAGGTTCATCAGACGCTAAAACCGATGCGGGAGTAAAATTTTGCACGGCTTGTGGAGCGCAAAATCCTTCCGATGCTTTATTTTGCGAGAATTGCGGAAATAAACTTAGTTAAAAAGAGGAAATAAAAAATGTTTTTTTGTAAAAATTGCGGTACGAAAATAGAAAACGATAACGCAAATTTCTGTCCAAAATGCGGACAAAAATTCGAGAGGAAGCAGGCGTCATCTGATAAGGCTTCTGCGCACAATACTAACGTTTTAAAAAATGCAAACGCTTCGCCTTCGCCCGTTCAAACGCCCGAAAATAACGTCAATTTAGTCAAAAACAATGCAGATGCGAGCATCAGGGCCGAAAGTTCGATGCAAAACGACGCAAAAGAAGGTATTAGTCTCAAAAATCCAAGCGGCGATAGTGCATTTTCGTCGGCAACTCCCAAAGCACCGAAAATACTTAATAAAGGCGGCGGTAAAAAAGGAAAACGATTGTTGATCTCTATAATTGTTTTGGCGATTATATTTATAGGTAGTGGCGGTATTCTTTTTTCTTTATTCAAAACCGGCAAACTTAAAAAAGTAGAAAAAAAAATATACAAAGTTTTTCACATTAAAACTAAAAATAAATCCGAAAAACATAAACATAATAAACATAAGCATAAACGTCAAGTTAAATCTTCAAAGAAAAATAAAAATATAATTAAAAATATACCTAATTCAAATAATCCCGCTAATTCTTCTCAGCCCAACGGTAATGTTTCTTCTGCGCCGACTTACGTTTACTCTAATAATAATTCAAGCAGGCCTACTAATAGAGCCGGTGGGTTTTCCGCATTTAAAACTTACTTGAGTTCTGCAAGCCCGAATATTGTCGGTATTTCGCCTCTCGGCAGTGCAGCGGGAAATGCCCCTGCTGTTATAATTTCAAACGTTATGGCAGACAACGTCAGCGCTAGTCCCGGCAGTACGATTAATATTAATTCCAAATTTTATGCCGAGACGCCGCCTAATCAGTCTTCGCAGAGCGTAAAATTGACGTACGAAGTTTATGGAAACGGCCTTACGGCTTATAACAATTCTTACGTCAACGTCGATAAGCCCGGAATTTACAACGTCAATCTTGCCATGAAAATTCCGTCTAATTTTCCGGCAGGAACATACACCTACGTTCTTACGGTAACTTCTGCTGCTACGATCGAAGAATCGCCGGCGGCTTATATTAAAGTGCGATAATTAAGTTTATTTTTAATGAAAATAAAATATAACATTTCGTTCGGAGTTATGGTATGAAAAAAATAGAAAATAATATTAAAAATAAAGAAACGATGAAAAATAAAAAAGTTAAATTTAAAATAGCGCTATTATTAACTTTACTGTCTATATTTTTGATAATTCCGGGTTGTAAGGTAGTCGGAGATTTACATATCGATAAAACCGGAGGGGGTTATGGCATTTATCGACTTTTAGATATTCCAACCGGATATCCTATGAGCAAAATAAAAGAGCATTTTTTAAAAAAGTATAGTTATGTTAAGGTTTCTAAGCCTGTTATCGATAAAAATGGATTGTTAAATTATAAGGTATTTGTAAGGTGGGTCGATGCAAAAAGAGCCGGAATAAAAATAACCGTTGACAAAAAGAACAATACCGTAAGGTTAGATTTCGGCTATCTGAAAAATATTAGCGAGTTAACCGTACACGTTCCGGGAAATATTTTAAAGAAAAACGGTACCGACGGAAAAATTAAATCTGCAAATATAGTGGTTTTTAATAATACAACTGATTTTTTATATGGAAAAACCGCTTATGTTATATATCGTCCGTATAACGGTATTTTATCTTTTTTATCTTCCGATACCGCAATTATAATACTTATTGCTATTTTCTTTATCTCGTTTGTAGGGATAATTATTATATCGATTTTGTTAATAGCGAATAGAAAGAAAAAAGCAGAATAAATTATATTTTTAAAAAATTAGTAGAATATCGTTATGAATTTAATGCAAAACCTTACAAATTTTGCCCCGTTAATAGTTATAGTTATTATAATTTTAATAGCTGTTGCAAGAGCTAAAAAGACAAATTCGACGTCATTAGTATTAACTAAATTTTATGTAAACAAAGATGGTCCTAACAATATATTTGTTTCAAACTGCGTTTTAAGAATGCTCCTGAAGCAAAATTTTGTGAAAAATGCAGGCAAAAATTGGCATGATTTTTGAAATAAAATATATAAAGAGTTGTCGCTAAAAATAGTTAGCTGTAACTCTTTATATATAATATCATTAATAATCAGCACATTATTTATAAACTCATCAATAGCGTTAATAGCTATTCTCCAACAGTCTTAAAATTTCGTTCTCGTCAATTTCTGCAGGATTGTTTTCTATAGCAAATCCCATAGTTATAAAAGATTCTTTTGCAATTTTTTGAAGCTTGTCTTTTTCTACGCCGAGATCTTTGAGTTTTACGTTAAGTTTTAAAGCGGTAATTATCTCTTCCGTCTTTTCTATCAAAGACATTGCATATTCATCGTCGCTTTTGCCCGCTCTTTTAATGCCGAAATGATGCGCTATAAGCATATAATCCCTTTTACATGTGTTTAAGTTGTATTTCATAGATTCCAGCGCCAGAACGGCGAGTCCCGCTCCGTGCGCAACATTAGGATAATTTCCGGATACGGGATGTTCCATTGCATGCATTATTCCTACGCCTGAAATATCTATGGCAAGTCCCGCGAGCGCCGAGGCAAGCGCCATATTGCCCCTTGCCTGCATATTATCGGGTTCGTTATATGCTTTAATCAAATTGTCTTTTAAAAGATAAAACGCCTGCATGCAGTATGCAGTTGAGAACTCGTTTTTTGCCTTTCCGGTAAATGCTTCAAAAATATGGACAAAAACGTCAAAACCCGTAGTTGCCGTTACATAAGGAGGCATTGACGAGGTTATTTCCGGATCTATTACGGCTTCTTTCGGATACATACATTCATAACCGAAGCCCGGTTTTTCGCCGGTCGCAGGATTGGACATAACCGAATATCTGTTTACCTCGCTTCCCGTTCCTGAAGTTGAAACTATGGTTATAACCGGAATCGCATCGTTAGCCTGAGTTTTTAAGTATTCCCATACCGGAATATCTCCTTTTGCCGCAACCGCTATTGCCTTTGCGGAATCGAGCGGACTTCCGCCTCCTAAACCTATTATTAGGCCGACGCCTTTTTGCTTTGCGATTTTTGCGGCTTCGTCGATTTCGGTAATAGTGGGGTTAGGCGTTATACCGTCGTAAATAGTTACCGTTATACCTGATTCTTTTAAAATTTTAACAAGCTTATCTAACGTTCCGGTTTTTTGCATTGAATTTTTTCCGGTAACTATTAATACATTATCGGAATATTTCTTGGCAATTTTTCCCGCTTCAGAAATAATGCCTGCGCCGAAATGTATTTTAACCGGATTATAGATGGTGAATTTTGTCATGTGTTTACCCCCTTAATAATATTAATATTAACATTGGTATTAATATAAAAGAAATTAATTTCGACTATTATATCATACAATTTTGCGGCCTTGCCAGAATTGTTACAAAAATTTAACATAAATGTAATAAAATTGTAATAAAAATCTGTTATGATAATTAAAGCAATAAATTTTGCGAAAAGACAAATCAAAAATTTAAATTTAATTATGGAGGGAAAGTATGAACAAAAGCAGTAAGAAAAAAATGCTGTTGGGAGTTGCGACGGTTTCTGCCGTCGTCGGATTATCGTTTCTTGTTTCGGGATGCGCTAAATCTAAAACGCCTGCGGCAAGTTCTAAGGTTCCGGCCGGAACGCTTACCATTTCCGGCTCTACAATGCTTTATCCGTTAAATTCCGTTTGGGCGGTTGAGTATCATAAACTTCATTCGAATGTCACGGTTTCCGTTGCCGGTACAGGTTCGGGTTTTGGAATTTCAAACTCAGCCGACGGCAATATTACCATAGGAGCATCTGATGCTTATCTTACGAAAGCTTTCAAAAAAAAGTATCCTAATTTACTTAACGTTCCTGTTGCTCTCGACGATGCGCAGGTTATTTACAACATTCCGGGAATACCAAAAAACGTAAATCTTAAAATGACGCCGAAATTAGTCTCCGAAATTTATATGGGCAAGATTAAAAACTGGGATAATCCCGCATTTAAAAAACTTAATCCGCAATATAAATTTCCTAATCTTAATATATTTGTAGTTCACAGAGCGGATGCAAGCGGAACTACTTTTGATTTTACTAGTCTTTTGACTGATACTTCAAAAGCGTGGGCAAAGAAAGTAGGAAGAAGTCTTTCTCCTGATTGGCCTACTGGAAGCGGTTATCTTGGAAGCGATGCGGTTGTTTCGGCCGTTAAAAGTACTCCAGGCAGTATAGGTTATGTAGGCCTTGGCTGGGTTTTGGAATATCATCTTGCAAGCGCTGCAATGTTAAATAAAGCCGGTAATTATGTAGTGGGTTCGGTTAAAACTATAGCGGCTGCCGCAAACTCTGCATTAAAACAGGGCGGTTTTCCTGCCGATTTTGATAAATCCATAGTTTGGAATATTTCGGCTAAGAATGCATACCCCGATTCAAATTTTGAGTTTTGGATGATTAGGAAAAAACAGCCCAATTCTTCTACGACAAAATCTATTAAAGACCTTGTAAGCTGGGCTCTTGGTCCTGGACAGGCCACAAAATATACCGTTAAGACCGGTTTTGCCCCGCTTCCAAAGTCTGTTTTGCCGAACGTTAAAAAACTTTTGGCGCAGGTAAAATAAAAAATTATTAACTAATTTATATAAACAAACTGCGCGATTAGCAGATTAATAAAAATGCTTATCGCGCCGTTTGCTGCCCGCTATCTTATTTAGGTATTGCGGGAGTTATTTTTTTTAGAAAAATTAAAAATAATATGCTATAATTAAAAAAATTAATTAATACCTAACTTAAATAAAAAAATATAGACTAAAAAAACTGACATAACAATTTTAATTAATGTTTAATTTAAAATACAAAGACGACTTTTTTAAATTCATTTTATCGGTATTTGTTTTTGCCGTCGTAGTTATTTTTTTAATAGCAGTTATTGTTATAGTATATTATAGTTATCCGTCCATAACTAGATATGGTATATCTTTTTTATGGAGGAAAGAGTGGAATCCTCCGGCAGAAATATTTGGAGCCTTGACTTTCCTGGCAGGAACATTTGCCGTTACTTTCCTTGCTCTCATATTTGCGATACCTTTCAGTTTAGGAATAGGAATTTTTTTACAGGAATACTGCCCCCTTTTTTTAAGAGGTATTTTTACCGTAATTATTGAAATGCTTGCAGGCATACCCAGCGTTGTTTTTGGGGTTTGGGGCGTATTAACCGTAGTTCCCTGGTTAAGGGAATCAGTAGAACCTTTTTTTAAAAGTCATTTTTCAGGCATACCGTTTTTAAGGGTGGAAGAAAACATTGGTTACGGTATCCTTGCCGCCAGTATAATAGTAGCTTTCATGATTTTGCCCATAATTGCTTCGATTACCAAAGATTCCCTGTCTTCCGTGCCTAAACTTGCTAAAGACGGTGCGCTGGCGATGGGCGCTACTAAATTAGACGTAATAAAAGACGTTTCTATGCCTTATGCTTTGAACGGAATATATGGAGGAATAATTTTAGGATTTGGAAGAGCTATAGGCGAAACCATAGCTACCGTCCTTTTAATAGGCAACCAGGCGATTGTTCCAAAATCTTTATTCAGCGTTGGATATACAATATCTTCTATGCTTGCCAATACATTTACTTTTGCCGTTATCAGCCCTATATATGCCTCTGCCGAAGTTGAATTGGCGCTAATTCTTTTATTAGTTAGTCTTATAGTTAATGTTGTAGGAAGAAATATTTTAAACAGAGTTATAGGCGGAAGATTTAGCAGGTCGCAGTTCGGCGGCGGTTAATATGAATATATATAATTACGCTTACATATTATATCAATAAATAATTTAATTAATTATCCTATAATGGAACAACAATTACATGACCCGGTTTTTCCGATAGATAAAGGTTATCTTAAAAGAAAAAAAATATATAATAATATTGCAT
>SHMQ01000038.1 GCA_008534395.1 Candidatus Acidulodesulfobacterium acidiphilum | reverse complement strand
TGCGGCATCAGCGGCGACGCATAAAGCTTAATTTTAAATTTTATATGATATAATAAAAATATATCGCAAAAAAATGATTAAAATTTCGTTTAACTTAAACGACTGATGCAATGAAATATTCAAAAGCTGATACGCACATACATACAAGCTACAGCGACGGAAATAATTCACCGGAAGATATTGTCGAGGCGGCGGCGGGAAAACTTAACGTAATTGCCGTCACAGACCACAACAGGATTAAAGGTGCATTTAAGGCTAAAGAATATGCGTTAAAAAATAGTTTTTTAGAAGTCGACGTTATTATCGGCGAAGAGGTATCTACTAAAAACGGACATATAGTAGGTCTTTTTTTAGAAAACAAGATAATACCCGGTAAGACGGCTCAGGAAACGATAGACGAAATACACTCGCAAGGGGGGCTGGCAATTGCCCCCCATCCTTATTATTTCGTTTCTTACGCGGAAAAAGGATATCAGCCGGTAAGAAAAATTTTATACGAATTAGATTTCGATGCAATAGAAGTTATTAATAATTCCAGCACTTTTTCTATTTTTTCCAATGCGGCAGCTTCTTTGGCAAACGTGTCCATCGGGCTTCCTCAGCTTGGAGTAAGCGACGCCCACAGAAGCGATTTTATAGGCAAGGGCTATACCGGTTTTTACGGAAAAACAGCCTTAGATTTAAAGTCGCAGATAAAGGAAAAGAGAACCACCGCTCATTTCAACCATTATTCCTTTCAGGAGTTTAAACTCAATACCGTTCAGTCCGCAAAATCTTTTTATTTTTATTTCTTCGGAAATAAGGACGGCGGCAAAGACGCCGCATAAAGAGATATCGTTGTAAAACTATAAATTGTCTCGGTTAATTTCAGGCGGCAAATCTTTGAGATTTAGGTATGACTCACCTTTATCTAAAAATCTTTATTCCATTATAGCATAGCTGAAATATAAATTCCTGAAAATTGAATAAATTCTAAATATTTGATAAAGTAAAACTTATAGCAGTAAAAATACACTGTCTATAAATAATTTAATTGTTGAGAATAATAAATTTATGTCAAATGTTCTTATAGCTACGGGCAATGCCCATAAGTTTCAAGAAATTGAAGTTATAATGGGGAAATTTGCCGATTTAAGTTTAAATTTAGTTTATTTGGATAAAAGTTATCGGGTTGAGATAGTCGAAGACCGCGAAACTTACGAAGAAAACGCAAAAATTAAGGTTGAGGGCTACCTGAAATTTTTGGAAGAAAATCCGGAGTTAAGGACGGAATTGAATCTTGATTTTATAGTCGGCGAGGATTCGGGGCTTGAGGTCGAGTGCTTAGAGGGCGCTCCTGGGCTTTTTACGGCAAGGTATGCGGGCGAAAATGCCTCCGATATTGCGAACATAGAGAAACTTCTTAACGGCATGGAGTTTAAAAAGGAATGCGCGGAAAACAGGCGCGCTAAATTTGTCTGCTATGCTTGTCTTTACGATGTAAAAAAAAATAGTTTCGAGTATTTTTACGGAGAATTAAAAGGTTTAATTGCGGAAGAAATAAGCGGGACGAAGGGTTTCGGCTACGACCCTGTTTTTATAGTGCCTCAGTTTAATAAAACGGCGGCGCAGATAGGCGCGGAGGAAAAAAACGCAATATCGCATAGAGCGGCTGCTTTCGGAAAAGTCGCAGAGGCGATAAAAAATCGGCGATCTTAAAATAAGCGCGGCGACTGAATTAGATTCTGTTACCGTCACAAATTCGAAGCGATGAAGAGAACAGATTGTTTCGTCGTCAAGGCGAAACAATCTTCGCATGAGAGGCGGTATAATATTTATCGAACTATATGGATAAAAAACTTATAAATGAATTTGAAATGATGTTGGGAAAAGACAGGGTTTTGTCGGAAACCGAGGAACTTTTGTGTTATTCCTATGACGCTACGTCTAAGGATTTTATGCCTGAAGTCGTTGTATTTCCGCTTAACGGGGAAGAAATATCCAAAATAGTTAAATTGTGTTTAAAATATAATAATACTCCTATCGTCGGAAGGGGTTCGGGAAGCGGATTTTCGGGCGGGAGCCTGCCTTTAAAAGGCGGCGTCGTGGTTTCGTTTACGAAAATGAATAGGATTTTGGAATTAGACGAAGAGAATATGTTCGTTACCGTCGAACCGGGCATTATAAATGCCGACCTTAAGTCTTACCTTTCCGAAAAGGGATACTTTTATCCGCCGGACCCCGCAAGCTACGAGTTTTCGACTATCGGCGGCAACGTCGCCGAGAGTTCCGGAGGACCTTCCGCCGTAAAATATGGCGTTACCAAAGATTACGTCGCTGCGCTGGAGGTTATAACCGGAGAAGGCGAAATTATCTATACCGGCTCAAAAACGGTCAAAAACGTTTCGGGATACAATCTTACTCAGCTTTTTACCGGTTCGGAAGGCACGCTCGGTCTTTTTTCAAAAATTACGCTTAAAATTTTATCGAAACCGGAAGCAAATTCGCTGATTTTAGTGTCGTTCAACGATATTAACGACGGATTTAACGCCGCTATTTCTCTTTTGAAGCTGAGGAACAGACCGTCGATGTTAGAATTTATGGATAAATCTTCCATCGAATCCGTCAAAAGTATTTTTAAAAGCGATATAATAAAAATAACGGGTAATTTTCTGTTTATTATAGAAGCCGACGGTTCTAAGGAAGAAGTCGATAAATCTATCGGCGAGTATAAATACATATTAGAAAGATTTTCTCCTGTTTTTCTTTTTGCGTCGGAAAAAAGCGAAGATAAAAAAGCGATAATGGATGCAAGGAAAGCCATATCGCCTTCTTTAAGAAAATACGGAGACCTTAAAATAAATAACGATATTGCGGTTCCGATAAATAAAATCCCCGATATGCTTGCTTTTTTAGAAGAAACTTCGAAAAAATACAAAATTCCCGTTATAAACTTCGGGCATTTCGGAGACGGCAACATTCACGTAAATATTATGCTCGATAAAAACAACGCCGAAATGGTCGAAAAAGGCGGAAAAGCAAAATACGACGTATTAAAAAAGACCGTCGAACTGGACGGAAGTTTGTCCGGCGAACACGGAATAGGACTTGAAAAAAAAGAATTTATGAAGCTGAAATACGACGAATATTATATAAGTCTGCTTGAAAACATTAAAAAAGTTTTTGATCCGCATAATATAATTAATCCTGGGAAAATATTCTAAAATCCTAATGTATAATTCCGAAAATATATAAAAATAAAAAGAGGTTTTTTCATTGCCATCCGAAAATAAAAGCTATCTTAATTGCGTTCACTGCGGAAAATGCCTGCCGGTTTGCCCTTCTTACAATATTGATTTCAACGAGTTTTTAAGTCCGAGGGGAAGGGTGCGCATAGTTTTAACGGATTATGCCGACAGCCTTCTTTTAAGACCCGGCAAGATTATGGAATCTATGTCAACCTGTCTTTTATGCGGAAGATGCGAAAAAGTGTGTCCTAACGACGTTAATATAACAGAACTTGTCGCGAACGAAAAAATAAAACTGGAAGAGTTTGGGAGAAAAAGATTTTCTTCAGATAAATTAGCATTAAATATTCTTAAAAATAAAAGAAAAGTTTTATTAAAATCCGCTTTAAAAATTGCAAATATTCCTTTTTTTAAAAAATTGTCCGGCAGAAATTCGCCCTTACCGGAAGGTAAATCTTTTATCGGAAAGAGAGACCTTATATTTAATGCCGATACTTCGCTGGAAAAATCGCAGTCTTCGCCTCTTAAGCACGGTCAAGTTATAATGCAATCAGCCGATGAGGACGGTAAAAATATTTTTAAAGCCGGATATTTCAGCGGGTGCGTTTTTAACGGCATATATTCGCAGATATCCATCGATACCGTAACCTCTCTGACCAAAAACGGAGTCGAAGTTTTCGTTCCCAAAATGCAAGGATGCTGCGGACTGCCTTTTATATCAAGCGGCGACTTAAAGTCTTTTAAGGAGCTTGCCGTCAATAACGCTTTGGCTTTTAAAGGCAAAAAATTAGATTATATAGTAACGTCATGCGCTTCTTGTTCATATTCGATTAATAAACTATATCCCAAGTATTTTAATGAAAACGAAGAAAATTATACCGAAATTTTGGATTTTTCTAAAAAATTAATCAGTATTTGGGCTTTTTTTAATGAACTTAAAAAACACGGTATCGAGATAAAAAAAGGTAAATTGGATAAAGAAACGAAAGCGGTATTTCATATTCCGTGCCATCTTTCAAATATGCCGGATTTTAAACCGGTTACGGCTTATGAAAAATTAATAGGAGAGCCGGGCTTAATTGCGGATAAAATTGCCGGATTGAAATTAAAACCGCTGAAATATAACTATTGCTGCGGTAACGGCGGTATGTTTAACGTAAGGCATTACGATTTGTCCAAAAAAATTACTAAACGAAAATTTGAAGAAATTAAAGAAGCGGCTCCGCAGGAAATATTAACGTCATGCTCAGGATGTATATTTTCGTTAAAAGATCAGAGCGGAATTGTAAAACATAACGAAGTTATTCCCGTAAACCATTTAATCGGTATTTATGCCCGCAGTTTACGAGGCGAAAAATGATTTTATGGCTGAGACAACGGAAAGTAACGCGGATTAATTAACATAGTCAAGGCATTTTCGACCTTTTTTATCTTTACCGGCAGCGTTCCGACAAGTTCCCCGTCGCACTGATAATATATTAATTTATTAGTCGAATCGTTCGTAGAAGTTATAGTCACTTCGTTATCTTTTATATAAAAATCGGGATTATTTGAATATTTTTTGTAAAATATCAAGGATTTTAAGATAGAAAAAATTACGTCGGCAGTTCCCGCTGCATTTTTTACCGTCCTTATATGAAATTTATCGTCTAAAGGGGAATTATTGGGGAATATTTCAAAAGGTCCTCCGTAATACCGTATATTTGAAACGATAATTTCTTTTGCGCAGGTAATTTGTTCATTATTTTTTTCCATACATAAATCGTAGAATCGGTATTTTTTTGTCATTTTTATTATATTTAAAATATAACTTATATATTTCGTCGAATTATTATAAATTCTCCTTTTGCTGCTCCTGATTTTTTCTTCCATGTTTTTCACTACGAAAGCATCAAGTCCTACGCCTGTCATGGCAAAAAAGAATCTTTCGTTTGCCTGCCCTAAACCTATTTTAACGGGTTTATATAAATTTATTATATCAGAAAGGGCTTTTTTTAAAGAATGAGGAGTTTTATTTTCCATTGCGAAAAGATTAACCGTGCCCATAGGTAAATGCGCGATTGGAATTTCCGAATATACTAAAGTATTTATGACATAGTTTAAACTGCCGTCGCCTCCGGCGACTAAAACTGCATCGTAGGAATTTTCGATATTTTCTTTTTCTATTGAGTTTTTCAGTATATTAAGAGTATCTGCAGAAATATTTTTAAGTTTGAAAAAACTTAATATGTAAGATAGTTTTTTTTCCGAAAAACGTCCCGACTTAGGATTATAAATAATTAATACTTTTTTAAAATTCATATTGTTTAATTTTATTAAATGTATCGATTATTTGCAACGGTTTAAATAAACTCATATCAATAGATTTGACTTTATCTATATGCTCTATTATAATGTAAATGAGTAAAAGTAATAAAAATATAACCAAATATAACGGTTAAAAATATTTAATTCGGAGTTTATATGCACCATACAAACACTAATATTTTTGATAAAAAAGTGTATATACCGTATATGTCCGATGCGGCATATGCGTTAAGCGCCGCATTTAGAAGATGCGGAGTCGATTCTGCGGTTATGGACGAGCCGGACGAGTCCACGCTTGATTTCGGACTTAAGTTCACCAACGGAAACGAATGTATGCCCTGTTTTGTTACTACCGGAGATATTATCAAAGTTATAGAGAAGCCGGATTTCGATGCAAAAAAATCGGCTTTTTTTATGCCGACTTCGCCCGGACCGTGTAAATTCGGTCAATATAACAGGCTTCACGAAATGGTTCTCGATAATCTAGGTTATACGGATGTAGAATTCTTAGTGCCGAGCGCTAAAAAATCTTATACAGACTTCATAGGCGAAAAAGCCACTCTTTTTAGAAGAGTTGCATGGCAGGGTTGCGTAGCGGTCGATACCTTAGAAAAAGCTTTATACAGAGTAAGACCGTATGAAACTACAAAAGGCGATACTGTTTCCGTTTACAGGGAATGCATAAATATAGTCGTCGAGGCAACTGAGAAAGGAAGGGATATTTACGATACGATGGCGACGTGCGCCAAAAAATTTGAAAGAATTCCCAGAAAAGATGAAGACAGACCGCTAATAGGCATTGTCGGCGAAATATTTTTAAGGCTGAACAAGTTTACCAACAATTTTACTATAGAAAAAGTCGAAGCTCTCGGAGGCGAAGTTTCCGTCGTGCCGACTTATAAATGGATAACCTTTACTACCTATGAATATGCAGTAAATGCCTTAAGAAACAGAAAAGTCAAAGATATTTTTTTAAGTTTTCTGGTTAATTATTACCAGAGAAAAGACGAAACGGGCATGTTTAAACCGTTCAAAAAACTGCTCAGAAACCATAAAGAAACCAGCATAAAGGATATACTTTCTTATTCAAAAAAATATCTTGATTTGCCGCTTGGAGGGGAAGCTATTCTTACAGTGGGCGAATCCGTAGATTTTGCAAAAAAAGGGTATTCGGGCGTAATAAGCATTCATCCTTTTCATTGTATGCCAGGTTCCATAGTTCAGATAGTATCAAAAAAATTCAGGGAAGACCTTAATAATTTTCCATGGATAAATTTATGGTTCGACGGACAGGAGAGTACTAATTTAATGCTCAGGCTTGAAGCATTTATGCATCAGGCAAGACAATGGAAGGGGGTCAAAAATGAATTTCAGGAAGCAGCGTAAATTAAATAAATTATTGCTAGTTTTCGTATTATCATTGATTCTGAATTTATTTATAAGCGGCGGTTTTTTAGTTAAATATTCATTTGCGTATAATTCGGACACTTCTTCTGTCGAGCGCATTTTTAACACAATTAAGTCCGGAGTCGTTCATATAAAAGTCTTAGGCTATGCACGGCTTAAGAACGGCGCTATCATGCCGGAAGAAGATATAGGCACGGGGTTTTTTATAAACAAAAACGGCGATATACTTACAAATTTTCACGTTATAGGAAACGCGGGCAAGATATTTATCAGTTTTCTTAAATATATAAATATAAGGGCAAGCGTCGTAGGAACCGACCCTATGTCGGATATTGCAGTTATACATATAAACCCTGCGGGTAAAATTATAAAGCCTTTAACTTTAGGCGATTCAAATGACATTAGAGTAGGCGAAAGAGTAATTGCGGTAGGTAATCCGTATAATCTTTATCAGACCGTTACGACCGGAATAGTAAGCGGTTTAAAACGGTCTTTGTTTTTTCCTTCGGCTAGATTTTACGGAAATATAATTCAGACGGATGCCGCGATTAATCCGGGAAATTCGGGAGGTCCGCTCGTCGATTATAACGGCCGCGTTATCGGCATAAACACGGCAAAACTTGCTAACAACGCTCAGAATATTGGCTTCGCCATTCCTATTAACCTTGCTAAAAGAGATATACCTGAGTTAATTAAGTATGGAAGGGTCATTCGTCCATGGCTCGGTATAGAAGCTATAAAATTAACTAAGAGCGTTGCAGTTTTGCTCGGCATAAAACATGTCGATAAAGGTTTGCTTATCGAAAAAGTATTTCCCAACAGCCCCGCTTTTACGGCAGGTTTGGTTGCCGGCAAAAAAATTATAGCCATGAAAAATATTAATTACATAATAGGCGGAGATATAATAACAAGGTTAAACGGCAAAAAAGTCTATTCTTTTTCGCGGCTTGAAAAACTTATAAGTTCATTTTTACCGGGGCAGATTATTACGCTTAAAATTCACAGAGGAAAAATAGTGAAATTTGTTAAAGTCAGGTTAGCGAGCGTCCCTTCGGGTTTATCCTGATATATAAATAAAATAGAGGTTTAGTTAATGTTTTTGACGGAAAAGAAAGATGTAAAAGAAATAGACGAAGCTTTAAAAAAATATAAAAAAATCGGCGTCGTAGGTTGCGCTTCCTGCGCCTCTGTATGTCTTACCGGCGGCAGCAGAGAAGTGAGGGAAATGAAAAAGCACTTAGAATCGTCGGGCAAAGAGGTTACGTTTACTATATCAATCGACGAACCGTGCGACAAAAGGGTATTAAAGGAAGATATCCGCTTCGTAGAAGACGAACTCAAAGAAACCGAAGCCGTAGTCGTTTTATCCTGCGGAACCGGCGTGCAGACTATAGGAGATTTCATACAAAAGAAGGTAGTTTCCGGAACGGACAGCAAGTATATAGCGCAGACGGAACACATAGGGGAATATTACGCTCTTTGCGGAGGATGCGACTCATGCAGGCTGAATTTTACCGGAGGAGTTTGCACTATTACTTTATGCCCCAAAGGCCTTTTAAACGGTCCTTGCGAAGGGCATAACGGCAATAATTGCGAAGTATTCGAAGATAAAGAATGCGTATTCGTAAAATCTTACGAACTGTTGAAAAAATATTCGGAAGAAGACAATCTTAATAAAATTTTTGAACCAAGAGATTACGGTCATTCTACTACAAGAACAAAAATATAATTTATCAGAAATATAACCGATACATATGCAGATTATACCGCAAATCGAAACTCCCGTTAGCAAAAATTACTCCGTTTTTGAAGAAGATTTAATTAAATTATTAAATGCCGTCGAAAATGATCCGCAAAACGGTTCAGGGACGGATAATTCTTTACCTCAGATAATTATAGAACAAAACTTCGGTTTTAACGCTTTATTATTATGCAGGGATTTAAAAGAAAAGTATAAAATAAAAACGGCATACGCTTTCAATATGAGAGATAAAAACAGGATATCCCTCATGTCCGATTTGATTACGATTAAACAGCTCGGGTTAAAAGACATAATAGTTTTTGAAGGAGTTCATCCGCTAAAAACTGAATTTAAATCGGCAAAACCTGTTTATGATATCGATATTTTGGGACTCGGTTTAATGCTGAAAAGAGGACTGATGAATGATATTAAGCATGATTTATTTAATTTTGGAGCCGTAATAGGAGCATCCGCCGCTGTCGATTTTTTAAAGACAAAAAAACTGATAGAAATAGGTGCGGATAGTTTTTTTATTAATTACAGCGGAATAAATCCGGACGAAAATATAATAAAATACATAAAGTCGAATAATAAAAAATTGTTTTTAAACGTTAAAGAATTAAGCATAAAAGGTTCTTTAAGAGATTTTATTAAAACGATAGATAATTTAGGCTTAGACGGCGTTATAATTAAAATTGCGGATGAAAATTCAAATGTTTTTACCCGAAAAAAATAAAGAAAGAATTAAAAAAAATGGCGAAAAGCAATCTATTCGTAAACGGCTCTGAAGGCGATAAAGCTATAGTATTAGGAAATGAAGCGATTGCGCGCGGCGCTTTGGAAGCCGGCATAGGATATGCTTCTATGTACCCAGGCACCCCCGCTTCCGAAATAATAGCCGTCTTAGATAAAAACAAAAAATGCATAGAAAATTTATATACTGAATTCAGCCTTAACGAGCATATATCATTACACGGAGCGATAGGGGCTTCATGGTCGGGCATAAGGTCGCTTTGCGCAATGAAAAACGTAGGATTAAACGTTGCAAGCGAACCCGCGCAGTTTTTGGCTTATACCGGCGTAAAAGCAGGCTTAGTGCTTGCTATCGGATCAGACCCCGGAGCGCCGAGCAGTTCTAACGAACAGGACGACAGATGGTACAGCCTCCATACTTATATGCCGATTATGGAGCCTTCAAATATACAGGAAGCAAAAGATTTTACGAAAGACGCTTTCGACGTGTCCGAAGAATTTTCTTTCGGGATCGTTTTAATGGCGCCGTCCCGTTTGTGCCATAACGCGGGAGTCCTCCGTTTCGGCGATATAAGGGATAGAAAAAATATTAAAGGTAATTTTAAAAAAGACCCCGAAAATTATTTAAATCTTTTTAGCCTTGCGGTTAAAAATCATGCCAAATATCTTGAAAGAAACGAATTATTAAAAAAATATCTTATTGAATCAAAATTTAATAAGATCATTAATGAAGGACAATCAAAAATAGGCTTTATATCTTCCGGCGTTATTTATGCGCATTTAATGGAAGCTTTTGATATATTGGGAGTGTATGACCATAAAATATTAAAATTAGGGTTTTCTTTTCCTATATCTAACGAACTGATTAAAAGATTTTTTGAAGGTCTCGAAAAAGTAGTTGTAGTAGAAGAAGCAGAAGGTTTTTTGGAATTTCAGATTAAAAAAATAGCTTACGAAACTGGCTTTAAAGGCAATATATACGGCAAAGAATTTTTTAGCAAAACCGGCGAGATTACATTGGACGACGTTATTTTCGGAGTAAGCAGATTTCTTGAAAAGCCTCTGCCCGCATCTTTTGATTTTGCCTCCAAAAAATATAAGGAACTGTCCGATAAATTACCCCAAAGGTCGGGAACGTTCTGCATAGGATGTCCGCACCGCGCAACTTTTTATTCTATCCTTAAAGCCGTCGGATTTTCAAATACCGAAGAAAAAGAAAGAGACGTCGTAATAGCCGGCGACATAGGCTGCTATACCCTTGGTCTTTTACCGCCGTATAATGCGATGGATTTTTTAACCTGCATGAATGCCGGGCTAAGTATAGGTCAGGCTATAAGTAATTTTGACAAAAACAAAAAAGTAATAGCCTTAGTCGGCGATTCCACTTTTTATCATTCGGGAATTCCCGTTCTGCTAAATGCGGTTCAAAACGGAGCGGATATTCTTTACATTATTCTGGATAACAGTTGGACTGCTATGACCGGACATCAGAAGACGCCTTCGACTCAAAAAGATATCGACGGCAAACCTTCGGCGAACGTTTTAAACTTGAAAGATTTGGTAAAATCTCTCGGAGTTTCTTACGTTAAAAGCTTAGACCCTAACAGCGTTAAAAGATTTTCCGCCCAAATTAAGAGCGCGCTTAAAGAACCGGGCGTAAAAGTTTTAATAGCTAAAAGAGAATGTATTTTGCAGGAAATCAGAAGAAATAAAAGTTTGTTTAAAAACGACGCTAAAGTAGCGGAAACAGGAGAATCTTTATATGAGATTCAAAAGTCGAGATGCGTAAAATGCAGCGAATGTTTTGTAGAACTTGCCTGTCCTGCGATTATTCTAAAAAAAGACGAAGATAACGGCGGCGATTATTACTATATAGATCCGGCGTCTTGCGTAAAATGCGGAGTCTGTTATGAAATATGTCCTAACAGCGCCATACGTAAAGTAGAATTTGATTTAAAATCTGAGTTTAAATTAAAAAAAGGATTGCCGGAAGCAATAGTATAGATTTCTTTATAAAATAATAAAATATGAAAAAATTTAACATAGCTATAGTAGGTTTAGGGGGACAAGGCATTATCACCATGGGAACTGTGATGAAAAATGCAGCCCTGAATTCGGATTTGCAGGATGTTTCCGGTTCAGAAAGAAGAGGCGGAGCGCAAAGAGAAGGCTACGTAGAAACTTTCGTAAAATATATTTTTTATGAAAATGCGGCCGAAATGAATAATCCGCGAAAAAATATGCATTCGCCGATGATAGAATCAGGAGGCGCAAATGCCTTAATATCTTTAGAGCCTTTAGAAACATTGAGAGGCATAAAATATTTAAACAAAAATTCGATAGTTATTTTTAACAAAACGCCGTATATTCCCATAAGCGTAAGAATGGGCAAGACTAAATACCCCGAAATATCTTTTATAGTTTCGGAACTGCAAAAAGTTACGAAACATATATATTATTACGATATTGACGCTATTTCGTTAGAAGAATTTAATTCTTTAACGCAAAAAAATATAATCGCTTTAGGCATACTGTTCGCAAAAGCAGATATTCCAATAGAAAGGTCTGCCGTGGAAAGCGTTCTCGCCGAAGGTAAAGGAGCCGAAAATAATTTAAAAGCCTTTGCATTAGGATTAAATCTTTAAGTCATTTAAACGTCGGTATATTTATTTATCAATGACTGCAATTATAAATGAAAGAAAAAGACGAATTAAGCAATCTGATTGAAGATATAAATTATTTTGTTTCAGGCAATAAAGAAAGTTTTGTATTTATTTCCTCTATATCCGATTTTTTTAATAAAATTCCCTCTGTAACGCAGGATAATATTATGAGTTCAAATTTGAATAACGAGACGGTATATCCGGATAAACGGAAAGCGTTAGAATTTTTACGTGAAGTAAAAGTCGATAAATGCATAAAATGCGCATTGAGCAAAACAAGAAAAAATATAGTTTTCGGCGAAGGAAATCCCGAAAGCAGACTCATGTTTATAGGGGAGGCTCCGGGCGCCGAAGAAGATAATACCGGAAGGCCTTTTGTCGGAAGAGCGGGTCAGCTTCTTACAAAGATAATAGAATCCATAAATCTAAAAAGAGAGGAAGTTTATATTGCCAATATAATAAAATGCAGACCTCCTGAAAACAGAAATCCTATGGAAAACGAAATAGCTTCATGCGCGCCCTTTCTTAAAGAGCAGATAGCCGTCATAAGACCCGAGATAATCTGCACTCTGGGAAAATTTTCAACCGAATTTATTATAGGAGAAGGCAAAGGCTCTATATCTTCGGTTAGAGGAAAAACTTATAATTATGACGGAATAACGGTGATACCTACTTATCACCCTTCTTATTTACTTAGAAACCCTTCGGCAAAAAAAGAGACATGGGAAGATATGAAAAAAATCAGGGAATTGTATTTTAAATAAATGTAGTATAATATAAATATAATAAAAATTAATAATAAAAGGTCTAATGGTTTATTTTGCGGATTTTCTAATAATCATAGCATTTATACTTGTTATAACGGATTTTTTTGCTATGAGTTACGGCGTTTTTACAAGCGCAGGCGCTATACTTTTCGTCATCGGCACTATAATTCTATTTTATATAGTGCATAACGTACCGATATTTTTCATAAGAATCGTCCTTCCTACTTACGTTACCCTTACGGTTTTCGTCTCAATTTTTGCATATCTCGGATATAAAGCCTATAAATCGAAAGTGAAAACCGGAGAGTCTCTTTTGTTAAATCAAACCGGCGAAGTAGTTTCGGACGTAAATCCTAATAAAGACGGTAAAATTTTAATTAACGGCGAATTGTGGACTGCTTATTCGGATTATACTATATTGAAAGGAAAAAAAATTACCGTCGTAAAAGTTGACGGAAAGCTGAGACTTAAAGTTAAACCCGAAGAAACCTAAATATAAATCTTGAGCAAAGTCAATATAATAATAATTCGGCTATTTTAGCAGGTATTTAATATTATATAACTATAATTTAAAAGGAGAATAAAATGGGAGACAGCGCAATTTTTTTTGCGGTCGTTATAATAGTCGCAATTATCGTTATTTTAAATGCTGTAAGAATAATAGCGGAATATGACAGGGCGGTAATATTCAGGCTCGGCAGGGCTATAAAAGTTAAGGGCCCCGGTATAATTCTTCTTTGGCCGGTAATAGACAGAATGGTAAGAGTGACCCTAAGGATAATTACTCTCGATGTACCGCCGCAGGACGTTATTACGAAAGATAACGTAACTTTAAAAATAAGTGCAGTGGTCTATTATAAAGTAGTTGATCCTCTTAATGCAATTGTACAAGTCTACGATTATAATTATGCAGTATCTCAGCTTGCGCAGACCACTTTAAGAAGCGTATGCGGCGAAGGAGAACTTGATAAACTTTTATCGGAAAGAGAAAAAATTAATATGGAAATTCAGGACATACTCGATAAACATACAGGGCCATGGGGCGTTAAAGTAACAGTCGTAGAGCTTAAACAGATAGATATGCCGCAGGATATGCAAAGAGCTATGGCAAGACAGGCTGAGGCAGAAAGGGACAGAAGGGCAAAGATAATTAACGCCGACGGAGAATTTCAGGCGGCGCAAAGACTAAGCGATGCGGCTAAAATTATAGCTGAAAATCCTATGGCTCTTCAGCTGAGATATTTGCAGACGTTGAATGAAATTTCATCTACTAATAATACTACTATGATAATGCCGATACCGTTAGATATTATAAGGGAAGTAGGTAAAAGTTTAAGCGGAAATTCTCAACAAAATAATAATTCGTAAATATATTTTACATTATTATTTTACTCATTAAATAACTTTTAATTTTTAAAATTTTAAAGGAGGTATTAATTATGGAATTAGGAATGATAGGCCTTGGAAAGATGGGGATGAATATGGTTTTCAGACTGCTTGAAGGCGGACATAGAGTAGTAGTTTTCAACAGAACCTTATCCAAAGAAGAAATAGCTATAAACAAAGGCGCTATAGGTTCAAATTCCATAAAGGAGTTTGTTTCTAAGTTAACATCTCCGAGAGTAATTTGGCTTATGGTTCCGGCAGGACAGCCTACGGACGATATGCTTAACGAAGTTTTGCAATACACGCAAAACGGAGACATAGTTATAGACGGCGGTAATTCCTACTATAAAGATTCTATAAGAAGGGCAAAAGTATGCGCCGATAAAAATATTAAGTTTATGGATTGCGGTACAAGCGGCGGCATATGGGGATTAAAAAACGGATACTGTTCTATGATAGGAGGCGACGAAGAAACATTTAAACACTGCGAGCCTATATTTAAAACGCTTGCTCCCGAAAACGGTTACATGCATACAGGACCGCACGGCGCCGGACATTTTGTTAAGATGGTTCATAACGCCATAGAGTACGGTATGATGGAAGCATATGCCGAAGGTTTTGAAATTATGAAGGCCAGCGATTTTGATATTGATCTTACTAAAGTTTCAGATTTATGGAATCATGCTTCCGTAGTTCGCTCATGGCTATTAGAGCTTGCCCATAACGCACTTAAGGAAGATCCTGAACTTAACGGTCTTAAACCTATCGTCGACGATTCGGGCGAAGGAAGATGGACTGTGCAAGAAGCTATAGACAGAGCCGTTCCTGCTCCAGTTCTTGCAGATTCGGTTTTTATGCGCTTCAGGTCGAGACAGGAAAACTCATTTTCCGCAAGAATGCTTGCCGCTTTAAGACACCAGTTCGGCGGACATCCTATACATTAATAAAATGTAAAAAATCGTAATAAAAATAAAATTAAAGAGGTCATATTATGTTTATCGACGTAAGTATGGAAATAACGGACGGTATGCTGCACTGGCCGAGTGATCCCGTTATAGAGATAGATAATTATTCTCAGATAAAAAAAGGGGCTGCGGCAAACAACAGTAAAATCACCTGCGGGGTTCATACCGGTACGCATATAGATGCTCCAAAACATTTTGTCGATGACGGAATCGGAATAGACGGATTAGACATAAATAATTTAATAGGTAATTGCAGGGTAATAGAAGTGCCGTCTATAGTTTCGCCTATCAACAAGGAGTTTTTAGAGCCTTTGAATATAAAAAAAGGCGACAGGCTTCTTTTTAAAACAAAAAATTCGGAGTGGATAAACAGCGGAGATAAAAACTTCCGCACAGATTACGTTTACGTAAATCCCGAAGCGTCAAAATATATGGTTGAAAAAGGAGTAGCGCTTGTCGGAGTCGATTACCTTTCGGTAGAAGGTTATCATATAGGTCACGATACCCACAAAACTCTGCTCGGCGCCGGCGTCGTTATTATAGAGGGACTTAATCTGTTTGGCGTAGAACCAGGCGATTATTACTTAATGGCTCTTCCCGTAAAAATTAAAGATTCTAACGGCGCTCCCGCAAGAGTTATTTTGCAGAAATAAAAATTATAAAACTTAACCCCAATAAGTAATAATAATATATAGAAGTATATATAGGTTATATTTTAGTTGCACTAATAATAAATATATTTACGGAGAAAAAATGGCAGATTTAAAACCATCTATAATTGTAATTTTCGGCGCAAGCGGAGACCTTGCCCATATAAAAATATTTCCCGCTCTTTATAGTTTGTGGGAAGAAGGTTTTTTTCCCGAATCATTCGTTTTAGTGGGTTTTGCAAGGACAAAAATGAACGATGAAGAATTCAGAAAATCTATATTTGCGTCCTTAAACAGTCATTGCAGGAAAAGACCTATAAGCGAAGACGACTTTTTAAATTTTTCAAAACATATTTATTACTTACCTTCCTTATACGATAAGGTTGAAAGTTATATCGAATTAGGTAAATTTATAACATCTAAATCTAACGAATATAAAATCGATAAAAATATAGTTTATTATCTTTCTACTCCGCCGAGCGTTTATAACGATGCTATAGAAGGTATAAAAAATGGTAATTTAATATCGGAAGACTTTAAAGGCGGCGGTTTTTCAAAAATAGTAATAGAAAAACCTTTCGGATATGATTATAAAAGCGCAAAGGAACTCAACGAACATTTATTGACCGTATTCAGAGAGGAAGATATCTACAGGATAGACCATTATCTCGGCAAAGAAACCGTCCAGAATATTCTTGCATTCAGGTTTTCAAACGCAATATTTGAACCTATTTGGAATAATAAATATATAGACCATGTACAGATATCGGCATTAGAATCGATAGGCGTCGGACTTAGGGCAGGATATTTCGACAAATCAGGAACTATCAGAGATATGATGCAGAATCATATGATGCAGCTTCTCTCATTGGTAGCCATAGAGCCGCCGGCCTTGTTCGATGCCGACGACATAAGGAACGAAAAAGTGAAGTTATTAAAAAGCGTAAGACCTCTTAGTCTTAACGACGTAAAGAAGTATACCGTCAGAGGGCAGTATGACAGGGGTGTAATCGACGGTAAGCAGGTTGTAAGCTACAAGGAAGAAGAAGGGATAAACGCAAATTCTATTACCGATACGTATGCGGCTATGAAACTATACGTCGATAATTATAGATGGGCCGGAGTTCCATTCTATTTAAGGGCAGGAAAAAGATTAAAGACGCATAAAACGGAAATAGCGGTCTATTTTAAAAAACTTCCATATAGTTTATTTAGCAAGGCGGGCATTGAAAACATAAAGCAGAACTCTATAATTATAACGATTCAGCCTAATGAAGGAATATCTATAAATATAGGCGCAAAGAAACCGGGTTTCGTTATGGATATAGAACCTGTCTGTATGGTATTCAACTACAAGTCGTCTTTCAGGCTGTCCCCTCCGGATGCTTATGAACGCCTAATATACGATGTTATACTTGGAGACCAGACTCTTTTTGCAAGATACGACGACATGCTTATAGCATGGCAGTTGATTACGTCCATAATGAACGGCTGGTCGAAAATGGAGCCGCCCGTTTTTCCAAATTACGATGCAGGTTCCTGGGGGCCGAAAGAGGCAGACGAACTTATAAGCGCGGACGGCAGGGAATGGAATAATATAGCGTAAAAAAAGCCTCTTATGTAAAATTGTGACGGTGGCAGAATTGAATTCCGTCACCGTCACCGTGTTTTATATTTCTTTTTTAACGAAATTATATAGGTCTTCGGGGGATAAACCTGCGAGTTTGTATAAATCTTCCGGTTTGCCCGATGAACTGTAAAACTTTGCTCCCATTTTTCTAAATTTTACGGATATTCCGTTTTCTGCCAGCATTGAACCGATAGAAGTTCCTACCCCCGTTTTAACGTTATGATCTTCTATCGTTACTATTAATCCAGTTTTAGCGGCAAGTTTTAAGTCTTGGACGTCTATGTCGCTGGGACACGATACGTTTAAAAGCATCGCGCTTATACCCTCTTTTTTAAGCATTTCCCAGCCTTTTAAAGCATGCGGCAGCATATTGCCCGTAGATATTATCGCAACATCTTTGCCGTCTCTGATTAAATCCATTTTGCCGTATTTAAATGCATAATTTTCGCCGAAAAAAGGTTTGCCGTTTTCGTCAAGTATTACGGGAATTATAGACCTTCCCATTATTACTCCAAAATTTCCTTCATTTTGCGCAATATATCTCGTTACCCTGTCAGTCTGGTTTGGGTCTGCAGGCAATATAACTTTAAATCCGAAAGTAGAGTTAAGAAGCCCGAAGTAGTCGATGCATTGGTGGGTTTTTCCGTCTTCGCCGACGTCTATACCGCAATGCGTACAGACTACTTTAAGATTTGTATGATTAATATCGTTTAATCTTTGCTGGTTGTATGTTTCGTCCACTCCGAAAACTCCAAAATCAGCAAAAAAAGTCAGAATATTATCCGTTGAAAGCGCGCCTGAAATTACCGCCGTATTGTGTTCTTCTATTCCGGATTCAAAAAAATTATCCGGAAAAGCTTTTCTAAATGCTCCGGTTTTTACCGATCCTTCTAAGTCGCAGTCGAATACCGCAAAAGGAAGATTTTTTTGTTCGCCGTTTTTTTCTTTATAAGTATTTGCAATATCGGCAAGAGCGTTTCCGAAAGCTGAACGGTTATCCGTGTTCTTTTCGCGGGTATAAACTATTTTCTTTCCTTCGTCTTTTAAGACTAAGAAATTATTATTTCTTTTAGAAAGAGGTTTTATGCTAAAACCTGCTTTCTTTTTAGCTATAATTTCATCTAAATCATCTTTTTCGCCTAACTCCGCAAGGGCTTTTTTACAGTCTTCGATATTTAAAGTAGCTCCGTGAAATTTAGCTTGGTTTTCCATAAAGGAAACGCCTTTTCCCATAACGGTGTTAGCTATTATAGCAACGGGAGAATTTATTGAATGCGACTGTTTTATAGCTGCGTAAATTTCGTTAAAATCATGCCCGTTTATCGTTATAACGTGAAATCCGTCGGCTTTAAAATTTTCTTCGATATTATCGGGCATAACGTCAACTGTTTTACCGCCTATTTGAAGTCCGTTTTTATCGACGATTACGGTAAGGTTATTCAATTTATATTTAACCGCAAATCTTCTTGCTTCGCCTATTTGACCTTTAGCCTGCTCTCCGTCGCCCATAACGCAATAAACATGATTATCGTATCCATGAAGTTTGGAGGCTAAAGCAAATGCGCATGCCGCTGAAAGACCCTGCCCAAGGTTGCCTGTATCCCATTCTACTCCCGGCACGGTTTTTTCTATATGTCCTTCAAACGGATAGCCTGCTGTCCTAAAAGATATAATTGCATCTTCGACGTCAAAGAATCCGTAATTTCCAAGAGCGGAATAAACGCCCGGCGAAGTATGTCCATGACTTACTATGATACGGTCTCTTTCGGGTTTAAATGGATTTTTAGGGTCTATATTGCAAAAACCGTACAATACTGCATAAATATCTATCGACGACATAGAACCGCCCGGATGTCCGGAAGATGCAATAGTAGTCATTTTTAAAATGTCGCCGCGGCATTTTTTAGTAAAATCCTTTAAAATTTTTAATTCGTTCTCGCCAAGTTTATCCGCTTCAAAATTTCTTTTTAAATCCATTATATTTACCTCTTTTTAAAATATTAACATTAAAAATTTTAAATTATTACGAAAAAATGGCAATCAATATATTTAAATCCCCGCAGTGTTTTTTATCGATTGCAAAAGTTTTTCGTAAGCATCTTCAAAAGATTTTACTCCGTCGTTTTGAAGTTTATCTCCGACCTTATTTAAATCAATTCCTAATTCCATAAGTTCGTTAACTATTTTCAACGATTCGTCAAACTCTAATGAAGCCGTATCCGGCATTATATTACCGTGGTCGGCAATATGCTCTATAGTTTCGTCCGGCAAAGTGTTTACGGTATCTTTGCCTATGAACGGCTCGACGTATTTCAAATCGTAATATGACGGGTTTTTTGTGCTGGTACTTGCAAACAAGAGTCTTTGAGGATTTGCGCCCTTAGATTTTAATGCCGAAAAATCGCCGCCGTTAAAAATTTCGTTAAATTTATTAAAAATTATTTTAGAATTTGCAACTCCGGCTTTTCCGATTAAACCGGCAAGTTTCTCTTTTTTTGCGGTATTGCTTGCCGCTTCGACGTTAATTAAATCGTTAATCGTTTTATCGACCATAGTATCTACCCTGCTGATAAAAATGCTTGCGACCGAATGTATGCCGGATAAATTATAGCCGTTGGCATAAGCCGTTTTTAATCCTTTTATATAAGCATTGGCTACGTCTATATAATGTTTTAAAGAAAACATCAAAGTAACGTTAATATTGATTCCCTTAGCTATAAGAGCGGGTATAATTTCCAATCCTTCTTTAGTAGCCGGTATTTTAATAAGAATGTTTTTTTCGTTTATAAGCGAAAAAATCCTAAGAGTTTCTTCCGTCGAAGTCTTGGCGTCGGTTGCTATATCCGGAGAAACTTCTATGCTCACGAATCCGTCCTTGCCGCCGGATTTTTCGTAAACCGGTTTAAGTATTTGAGCCGCAGATTTTATATCTTCCCTTGTTATGGTATCGTATATTTCAAACGGAGTTAATTTATCCGCCGCAAGTTTTTTAATCTTTTCGGGATAGCCGCATTTTCCCGAATTAATCGATTTTTCAAATATGGAAGGATTTGACGTTATGCCTGTAATAACGCCGTTTTTAACTAATTTTTCAAGGTCGCCCGAATCTATCATGCATCTTGAAATATTATCTAGCCATGGACTTTGTCCGTATGACAGCATTTTTTTAAAATTATCGTTCTTAGAAACGACTAAATCTACATTCATTGCGCTATCCTCCTATATTGATATATTGATGTTTTATGTAAAATTTAATAATTTTTAAAATTTTTTAGTGATTTTTAAAAAACAACCAGTTGTCTGCACCGGCTTTGTCGAATTTTAAGAGCGTGTATTCCCCTTTAAGTTTATGTCCGTTAAAATCCAGAACATATTTCTTTTTATCTTTCTTAACAAGAGTATATTCGCCCTTGTCCCAAATCTTTACCTTGCCGGCTCCGTAATGACCTTCCGGTATAGTGCCTTCAAAATTTGCATAAGCAAGAGGATGATCTTCTACTTTTATAGATAGATTTTTTTTGCCGGATTCTAACGGCGGTTCTTTAGGCAAAGCAAAAGAAGTCAGCATACCGTTTTCTTCTATCCTTAAATCCCAGTGAAGATGGCTTGCATGATGTTCGTGAACTACAAAAATCATATTAATTATGAAATATTTAAATAGAACATTACGATTAAATTATATCATAAAACAGTCGTTATAATATACCGAAAATATACGAAACAGAAAATATTTGCTAAAAATTTTACAATTTTATTTTTAATTATTTTATATTATAATGGTACAAATTAACAATTAAAATATATTTTAATATATATAAAAATTAAAAATGGCGGCAAAAAATTCAAATATTTGGAATGCTTTTTTAAGAATATACATAGGACTGTTTTTTCTTTATG
Organism: Candidatus Acidulodesulfobacterium acidiphilum; assembly: GCA_008534395.1. Taxonomy (NCBI): domain Bacteria; phylum Candidatus Acidulodesulfobacteriota; order Candidatus Acidulidesulfobacterales; family Candidatus Acidulidesulfobacteraceae; genus Candidatus Acidulidesulfobacterium; species Candidatus Acidulidesulfobacterium acidiphilum. The sequence continues at coordinate 1,969 of SHMQ01000038.1, read as the reverse complement.
CGGTGCACTTTAAGGTAAATCCTGAATTTTTCTCAAATTTTCATGTTAAATTAGCATATTTTGCAAATCACGACCCTTTATGGTTTTACGGCATATTTTTAAGCAGGGTCGCCGTTCCAAATGCATTCTTATTCGCTATTTTAATAATTATGGGCGAATTATTCGCAGGCATTTTTTTAACGGCGGGCTTTCTTACAAGATTTGCCGCTCTTATAGCAATATTTCTGAATTTAAACTATCTGCTTGCAATGTACTGGATCAGCCCCTCGGAATTAGGCATAAATCTGACGTTTATAGTATGCGAATTAATTATTATATTTACGGATTCGGGAAAAACGCTCGGTATCGACGCTTTGTTTTAAGCATAATAAATCAAATCAAAAAAATATATTTCAATTTAATCTAAAATTTGATAAAATAATACAATATATTCTATTCTTATTCACGGTGGATGTAGCTCAGCTGGTAGAGCCCCGGATTGTGACTCCGGTGGTCGCAGGTTCAAAACCTGTCATCCACCCCACTTAAAACCGCATATTTCATAAGCTTTTTCCGTTTTAAGCACTTATCATATTTAATCAAATAAGACCATTTTTTACCCATTTTTGTCTTTTTTATGGCGAGATTTTCACATAGGTGATATAATATCTTCATATGCTTAAAATGCATGTAAAATATGGAGGTATGCAATGTCAATCGTAAAAAACGGCAAATATTACTTTTATGACTTCGTTTACGAAGGAAAAAGATACCGGAAAAGTTGTCGAACAACCGATAAAAAACTTGCCGAACAGATTGAAATATCAGTTAAAAACGACATAATTAAAAGAGAGCATAGCCTTCCTACGAACCAAAATAAAAATCTTTTATTTGAAACTGCTTGGGAAAATTATTTGAAAAATAACGGGAATTCCGAAAAAGCCATAGAGCGTAAAATTATTGCCGCAAAACATTTTCTTCCATCTTTTAAAAACAAAATATTAACCACAATAATGCCGCTTGACATTAAAAATTATCAAATTGAAAGAAAATTAGAACTGATATCTTTAGAAAAAAATAAAAACAAAAAAGAATCTGAGATAAATTTTAGGTCGGCTAATTATGAAATTATAATAATTTCTAACTTCTTTAATTTTTGTATAGAAAGAGGATATGCCGAGAAAAATCCCGCGGCTAAAATAAAAAAACTTAATGAACTTAAAAGGCTTAAGACTTTATCCGACGGTGACATAAAGAAGTTAATAAACGGTGCTACAAATAAACTTACGAGAGACATCATTACATTTTTAATTTATACGGGTTGCAGGAAGGGCGAGACATTGAATTTAAAGTGGGATGATGTGGATTTACAGAACGATATCATCGCTATTAAAGGTACAAAAACAAAGTACGACAGATATATTCCAGCGTCTAAACCGTTAAAAGAACTATTAAGCAATATAGACAAAAAATCGGAACACGTTTTTTGCGATAAAACAGGTAAAAAAATAACCGATTTTAAAAAGTCTTTTCATACAGCCTGTCGTAATGCCGGATTAAAAGACTTACGCATCCACGACTTGCGCCACGTCTTTGCAAGTAAAATGGTTATGAACGGCACGTCACTTTATATTACAGGGGAACTGTTGGGTCACCGGACGACTCAGATGACAAAAAGGTATAGCCATTTAGTGCCAAGTACGCTGAAAAAAGCGGTTAATGACGTATGGCGGAAGTAGATAAGGAATTTCCTAAGCAGTATATATTTTAGGAGACTTTAAGAAAGCTGTTGATGATAAGTCCGATTAAAAAAGGATAAAATAACCGCAAAATTATCTGTGTTGGATAAAAAAATAAAAAATCTTGTTGTCAACTTTTAATTTGTCTATTGAATTTAACTTTTAATTTGTCATAATATCTTTGTATTATTATTTTGCTTTTAATACGTTTTATTAATAATCGCAATCAACCTTCATCACCCCCTTTGCCC
>SHMQ01000037.1 GCA_008534395.1 Candidatus Acidulodesulfobacterium acidiphilum | reverse complement strand
GGCAGGATATCAATATCCTACGGCTATAAAACGATAGGCGTTTACGATGAAACAGGAAAACATATTAACCCCCTGCCCCTTAAACATAAAATAAAACGGCAACAAAGCAAGGCTCAAGGGTTGGCAACAATAAGCGTCTAACTTGCGTAAACGGCTGAAGCCGCCCTTGAACCTTGCGGCTTGCCGTTTATAATATTAGAAAGGGGCAAAGGGGGTGATGAAGGTTGATTGCGATTATTAATAAAACGTATTAAAAGCAAAATAATAATACAAAGATATTATGACAAATTAAAAGTTAAATTCAATAGACAAATTAAAAGTTGACAACATTTAATAGAATAAAACTTGACAAAATGTTAAAATATTGGTTAAATAATAATTAGCACTCTATATGTTTAAGTGCTAATCGGCGGCAAATAATTATAGATAATTTTTATTTTAGTTTAGTTGCCGAATTGTAGGGATTTATTGTAAATATATATGAAAACTGTAGAAGAAAAAACAGAAAAATTTAATTATAACGATTTAAACGAAAGGAGCAGAGAAATACTGCTCGGTATAATAGAAGGGTATTTCGGAACGGCAAACCCGGTAGGCTCTAAATTTATAGCCGAAAACAGCAAGCTTAATTTAAGTTCGGCTTCTATAAGAAACATTATGGCTTCGCTGGAAGAAGCAGGCTATATTTATCAGCCGCATTTTTCCGCCGGCAGAATTCCGACGGCTAAAGGATATAAGTTTTATGTCGACAGTTTGATGAAGACAGAAAAAATTTCGCTTAAAGAAAAAGAAGATGTTGAAATAAGATTAACTTCGGCAAAAAAAGATTTAAACGGAATATTAAATCAGGTTTCCATACTGCTTTCCGATTTGTCCCATTATGCAGGCGTAGTTCTGGCGCCGGATATGTCCGAAGCTAATCTTCTACATATAGAATTTATCAGGATAAAAGAAAAAAATATACTTGCTATTATAGTTTTTGCGAACGGCGTTACGGAAAATAAATCGTTTTATATAACTAAAGATATAAAACAAAACGAACTAACGCGCTATTCTAATAAATTAAACGAAATAATCGAAAAGAAAAATTGCAGTTTAGACGAGTTAAAAGAAATAATAATAGAAGAAATGTATAGCGATAAGGAAAATTTTTATTCTATTTTAAATATGGAAATTTTTTCTTCTATTGGAAACGTGTCGGATTATTGGGAATATGAGCATTACGATAACTGTCTTTTCGTGGGCCCGGAAGGAGATTTATTGGAAGAGCCCGAATTTTCCAATAACGAACAGATAAAATTTCTTATAAAGACAATTTCGGACAAAAAAAATATAATAAAACTTCTCGGGCATACTAAAAATTCCAAAACAAAACAGATATTCATAGGTTCGGAAGAAGAGTGGTCTGAAATATCAGGTCTTTCTCTTATAACGGCGCCTTATATGAGCGAAACAAATATGATTAGGGGGTCGATAGGAATAATAGGTCCTTTAAGAATGAATTATTCCCATGTTATTCCTATAATAGATTTTGTATCTGAATTTTTAGGTGGCATTATATAAAATAAAATATTATGTAAAATATTAAAAATAGACAAATTTAACTAACTTAAAATTATTGCGTGCGTTCAAATTAAATAAAGGAGATATATTTAATGCTTTTAGACGAAGAAAATATGGAATATGAAAGAATAAAGGGGGAAGCCGGCGATTCCGAAATAGAATCGGAATTAGGCAAAAAGATGGAAGCGGAACCTTATGGACAGGAGAATATAATTATAGAAACGGACGCCGATATCGACATGATTCCCGACCCTAAAAATCTCGTTGAAGCTGAAAAAACTTTAAAATATTTAAAAAATGCCCTTAAAAATTTAAAAAAAGAAAACGATGAAGCAAATGCAAACTATCTTAAGAGTTTAGCCGAAATGGAAAATTTTAGAAAAAGAAACAATAGGGAAAAAGAAGAGGCTCTAAAATATTCCAACGAAAAAATATTAAGGGATTTGCTGCCGGTTCTCGATTTTTTGGATCTGGCTATAAGCCACTCCGCGGCATATATAGAACAGGACGCTTCCGGAAATTTAAAATCTTTCGTGGAAGGGGTCAAATTGGCATACGAAGAATTTATTAAAATTTTAAAAAATTACGGAGCTGAAGTTATAGAAACCGTCGGAAAAAATTTTGACGCAAATTTTCACGATGCCGTGGAAATGGTAGAAAATTCAGGAAAACCCGATGGAGCTATAATTGAAGAAAAAAGAAAAGGATATATGTTTAAAGACAGGCTTTTGAGACCGGCTATGGTTTCTATAGCCAAATCTAAAAATTAAATTTTATAAATTTACATTTATATTTATTTATTGTTTAAATATAAGATATAATAAAAAATAGGAAATAGATAAAAAATTAAAATCATATAGATTTAAGGAGAATTTAACCATGGGAAAAGTTATAGGAATCGATTTGGGAACTACAAACTCTTGCGTTGCGGTTATGGAAGGCAAAGAACCTACCGTAATAGCAAATTCTGAAGGAGCAAGGACAACGCCTTCAGTTGTTTCATTTACCGACAGCGGAGAAAGATTGGTGGGGCAGGCGGCAAAAAGGCAGGCCGTTACTAATCCTGAAAATACCGTTTACGCAGTAAAAAGGCTTATCGGTAGGAAATATGATTCTCCGGAAGTTCAGGCGTTTAAAAAGGTATGTCCTTATAAAATAGTGTCGAGCGAAAACGGCGATGCTTGGGTTGAGATTAAAGGAAGGAAGTATTCTCCTGCGGAAATATCTTCTATTATTTTAACTAAGATGAAAAAAACTGCGGAAGATTATCTCGGAGAACCCGTAACCGAAGCGGTTATTACCGTTCCGGCATATTTTAACGATTCGCAAAGACAAGCTACTAAAGATGCGGGCAAAATAGCAGGGTTGGATGTTTTAAGGATTATAAACGAGCCTACGGCATCGTCCCTTTCTTACGGATTAGACAAAAAGAAAGAAGAAAAAATAGCCGTTTACGATTTAGGCGGAGGAACCTTCGATATATCGATACTGGAACTAGGAGAAGGAGTATTCGAAGTCAAATCTACTAACGGCGATACCTTTTTAGGAGGAGAAGATTTCGACCAGAAAGTAATAGACTATATAGCCGATGAATTCAAAAAAGACCAGGGCATAGATTTAAGAAAAGACAAAATGGCGCTTCAAAGATTAAAAGAAGCGGCTGAAAAAGCAAAAATCGAACTTTCGTCTTCTCTCGAAACGGATATAAATTTACCGTTTATTACTGCGGACGCAAGCGGGCCTAAACATCTTAATATGAAACTGTCCCGTGCAAAATTAGAACAGCTTACGGGTGAATTAATCGAAAGGTCTATGTCGCCTGTAAAAACTGCATTAAAGGATGCGGGTTTAAATACGTCTCAGGTTGACGAAGTAGTGCTTGTCGGCGGACAGACCAGAATGCCGAAAGTCCAACAGGCGGTTAAGGAATTTTTCGGTAAGGAACCCCATAAAGGAGTTAATCCCGACGAAGTCGTCGCAGTCGGAGCCGCGATTCAGGGCGCCGTTCTCAAGGGAGACGTTAAAGACGTTTTACTGCTTGACGTTACGCCTCTGTCTCTCGGTATAGAAACGCTCGGCGGAGTAAGCACAAAATTGATCGAAAAAAATACGACTATTCCGACTAGGAAAAGCCAGATATTTTCGACGGCGGCCGATAACCAGCCCGCAGTTACTATAAACGTTCTGCAGGGCGAAAGAGAAATGGCATCCGACAATAAGAGCTTGGGAAGGTTTGAATTGACCGGTATTCCGCCGGCTCCAAGAGGAGTTCCGCAGATAGAAGTTACGTTCGATATAGACGCAAACGGTATAGTGCATGTTTCAGCTAAAGACCTTGGAACGGGCAAGGAACAGTCTATAAAGATAACCGCTTCAAGCGGATTGTCAAAGGAAGAAATAGACAGGATGATTAAAGAAGCCGAACTTCATAAAGACGAAGATTCAAGAAAGAAAGAATTGATAGAAGTAAGGAATCACTTAGACGGATTGGTGTATTCCGTAGAAAAAACATTGAAAGATTCCGGCGATAAAATAGAATCTTCAGAAAAAATGGCGGCGGAAGAAAAAATAGCCGAGGCTAAGAAGGCTTTAGAGGGAGATAATATAGAATCTATAAAGAGCATAACGGAAGAATTAGAAAAGTTGTCGCATAGCATAGCAGAATCTATTTACAAGAAAACTGCGGCTGAAACCGGAACTGCCGGAACCGGTGCAGGCACCGGGGAAGAACAGCAATCTAAACCTGCCGACGACAACGTGGTAGAAGCAGAATACGAAGAAGTAAAAGACAAAAAGAATGAATAATTTAAACAAAATATAAAAATTAATGCAACCTCCTTTGCTTTATAAAATAAAGCAAAGGAGGTTTTTCCGAAAATACTTATAAATTTATTTCAATTAAATAAAATATGGCATATAAAAGAGATTATTACGAAATTTTAGAAATAGACAGAAACGCAAACGCAGATGAAATAAAAAAGGCTTACAGAAAGCTGGCTCAAAAATATCATCCCGATAAAAACCAGGGCGACGGAGATTCCGAAGAAAAGTTCAAAGAAATAAACGAGGCATACAGTATTTTATGCGACGAAGAGAAAAGAGCGGCATACGACAGATTCGGACATGAAGGCGTCGGCGCATTTGCTTCGGGCGGAGGGGGCGGTTTCGGTTTCGGAGATATATTCGGCGATTTTTTCGGCGATATTTTTTCGCAGTCAAATAAAAAAACAAGACGTAAGCGTGGGGAAGATCTAAGATACGGCGTAAAAATAAAATTTGAAGAATCATTATTAGGCGTATCTAAGCAGATAAAATACAACAGATATGAAACATGTTCTACATGCGGAGGAACGGGCGCCAAAAAAGGCACAAACAGAGTTACTTGTCCTGTGTGCCACGGCACCGGCGAAATAAGGCAGCAGCAGGGTTTCTTTTCTATTGCGAGGACATGTTATAAGTGCGGCGGGGAAGGCGAGATAATAGAAAATCCTTGTCCGGCATGTAAAGGCGAAGGCAGGGTAATAAAAGAGCGCAAACTCGATATCAAAATACCCGCGGGCATCGACGACGGAAACAGGCTTAAGGTGTCGGGAGAAGGCTCGTCGGGACTTTTTGGCGGTCCCAACGGAGACCTCTATGTCGATATCACGGTTGAACCTCACAGTTTATTTAAAAGGCAGGGCAGCGATATTTTTATTTCTATGCCTATAAGTTTTTCGCAGGCTGCGCTTGGAAGCGAAATAGAAGTTCCTACCGTTGACGGAAAATCTACTATAAAAATAACGCCCGGAACTCAAAGCGGAACACAATTTACCATTAAAGGAAAAGGGGCTCCGAAAATCAGCGGAGGACAGAGGGGGAATCAGTATATTAACATAGTAGTTGAAACGCCGACCAATCTTACTCATAAACAAAAAAAACTTTTCGAAGAACTTGCGGCAGAAAATAAAGAAGAAACGCATCCGCTTAAAAAATCTTTCTTAGACAAGATAAAATCTATAATATAAACATAATAATTAATTGATATAATTATTTATTTACGAACCGGATGTTTTTAATTTTTATCGTTTTGTCTAAATGCAAACCGTTTATTTCGGACGAGAAAAATTCATTTATTTTTGTTATAAATTCGTTCTTTATAAATCCAAGTTCAAATATTAATACCGGATTTTCGACGCTTACCGTTAAAACGTTTTTGTATAAAGATTTGGGTTTAGTTTTTTCGCTTATTTCCTTTCCGCATATCGATTCCCATTTCTCGTATAATAAAAGGGCGCAATAGTCGGACGAATTCAATTTGCTTTTTAATGCGGCAAGCAGGACTTCTTTTAAATTTAATTGTTGATTTAATTTCATTATTGTAATATTATTGCTTATAATACAAAAAAATTCAATAAATTAAAATTAAAATTAAAATTAAAGTCATATGGATATTAATTGTCCTTATTGCGGAACGCATTACGAATTAAACGAAGCGCTTATTCCCGACGGCGATATCAAGGTAAAATGCAGGGTTTGCTCTAACGTTTTTACGCTTAATAAAAAAACGGGAGTCGTTAAAGATAATACCGCCGTGTTTTCAAGCAGCGCAGACGAAAAAACCAATAAAACATTTATAGATGCTAATAGCGTTGAAAGTGTATCGAGTAATGCCGCGCCCGAAAAAGACGACGCCCAAACTAATAATAATAATCTTTCCGATATACCGGAAGACTTTATGAAGTCTATTGTATCGGAGATAAACAGCGCAGTAGCGGAAGAGTCCGCTAAACCCGACATCGTTAAAGACGTCAGCGGCGGTAAAAAAAAGTCAAGCGAAAAAAAAGGCGCTTCCCCGTTCCAGATTTCAATGGTAATACTATTGGGGATTGTGTTTTTATTTTTTGTATTTTCATTATTAGTTCATTACGGCGTTATTAGCGCAGGTTTTCTTCCTCCGGCGGTATCCGAAATATTATCGTCCTTTTAACTATTAGATAGAATATTTTATTCCGACCTTTATATATTTCTTATAAAATCTCAGTTTTTATTTTTTTTAAAAAAAATTAACATTTTATTAACGATATTAACGGTTTTTTCCTTAACTTCATTTTCAAAAAATATATTAATTTTATAAATATAAAAATAAATTTTATTTTTATATAAATACAATTTATAATTTTCTCTTTTTACCGCGCCGAATCTTTGCTTATATTCTTCACCGCCTTTTAAAAAATCAAGTTCTTTATATTTTTTATTTATAGATTCTTTTATATCGTTATAAATTAGAACTATGCCCGGATGATAGCCTGAATATGCGGTATCGAATCCGGGCAAATATATCTGTTTTTTGTCCGCATAATCAAAACAGACTGCCGAAGCGATAATATTGCCGTCATTAATTTTAAGAGTCGATAGCGTAATTCTGTTTTTATTAAATAATGAAATAAATAATTCTTTAAAAAAACTTTTTATGTCGTCATTATAAAAAACGCCCCTTTTACCTTTACCTTGCCATCTTTTCTGGTGAAGTTCAAAAAAAATATTTAAATACTTTTCAAATAAAGATTTGTATGTATTTACAGACGAACAGGCAGAATATTTTATATTAACGTCGTCGGCTTTTTCGACTCTTTTTAAAATGTTATATCGCTGTTTAGAATTAAATCGCTTCATATATTCTTCTATATTATCGGGAAGGTTAAAATAATAGCAATTGCCGCTTTCCTTGAAATTTAAACTTATTTTTTTTATTTTTTGTAAATATTCGGATATAAGATTTAAAGTTTTTTTTGAAACTTGCTTGAGATATATTATATCGGCAATTTTATTGGATTTGTTTTTTAATAAGACGGTATTGAATATTTCAACATAAATTTTTTCTTTGTCGCAGTTTTTTCTTATTATAATATCTAAATAATCCGAATAATCGTAACTTATAAACATAAGCGATTTTAAAAACAAAAAAAATCTTCTTATAAAAAAAGGCGCTATAGCTTCAAGCTTTCCATTTTCTTTATCGTTATAAACGGCGATTATAAAGATATTATCGTTTTTTCGCAAAAAATGTTTCAGCCATATATAGTTCCAATCAAAAGATTGGAATACATTAGAACCGGAACTTTCCTCGAATAAATCGTTCCATTCGGATTCTATAGATTCGAGTTCATTTATGTTTTGTATTATTTTTATCATTCTAAATTTGCGGAGTTATAAAAAAAATTTATAAAATTCATAAAATTTCGCTATCCAATTATAGCATATTGAAAGTTTAATAACATATTGAAAAAAATGAAATAAGAAATATGCAAAATATAAAATTTGATATTGAAAGTCAAAAAATATATAATATAAACGATATTTCCGACATAAAATAAAAATAAATATAGCATTTTTATTTATCAAATTTATTAATTATTTAATTTTTAAAAATGTCTCCAAGCATAGCTATCGGTATATTTGGGCTGATTATAATCATCGGCTTCATAGGCGAAATACTTTTTGAATACACTAAAATTCCTTCCATTCTTTTTTTAATGACTGCGGGACTTTTACTAGGGCCTATTTACCATATATTTAATCAAAGCGTTTTTCTTTCGTTTGCGCCTTATTTAAGCACCTTAGTCTTAGTTTTAATAATGTTTCAGGGCGGTATCGAGCTTGATTTTTTAACGGTTTTTAAATCGTCGTATCTTTCCATGATATTGATAATAATAGGACTTTTGCTTTCTATTATATTTGTAGGAGGAGCGTTTTACGTAACGGACGGCGGGGATTTAATGCAGTCTTTAATGCTTGGGGTTATAGTCTCATGTTCAAGCTCGACGGTTATAATGCCTTTATTGCCGAATATCGATGCGACCGAAAAAAGCAAGACGGTAATAGCTATAGAATCCACGTTCAACGACGCTTTTGCAATAATTATTTTAATAGTTTTAATAGAAATAGCAAAAAATTCATCTGCAAGTTTCAGCATTGGAGGAATTGCCCTGCAGACGCTTTATTCATTTGCCGTATCTGCATTAGTCGCAGTATTAGCTGGAATAATATGGTATTCGCTTTTAAAATTTTTAACCAATACGAAGTTTGCATATTCCGTTACTTTTGCCGCAATGCTTGTGATAGTTCTTATTATGCACTATATCCATGGAAACGGAGCCATAGCCATACTTGTTTTCGGGATAATGATGGGTAATGAAGAACTTTTAACCAAGCTAAAGTTAAATTTTTTTAAAATGAGCATAAAAAATTCCGTCATAAAAAAATTTAACCATGAATTTTCTTTTTTAATTCGTACGGTTTTTTTCGTGTTTCTTGGAGTTGTGGTAGAATTGACTGACGTCGGAGTAGAATTTTTTATAAGGCTTTTTGTAATAATCCTGCTTATAATAATTTCGAGATATATAGCCGTATCGGTTATTTTTAAACTGTCGAATTTAAAAAAAAATCCCGTTCCGGCTTCAGACAGGACTTCCGTTTCTACTGATAATGTTGAAGACGTTAAAAAAGAAAAATTTTTTATGTTGTCCATGATAGGCAGGGCGCTTGCTACGGCTATTATGGCATATATGCCTTTAAACGCTGGTATTCACGGAACGTCTAAATTTCCGGAATATGCGTTTACGGTAATTATAGCGACGAATGTTCTTTTAACTTTCGGCGTTTGGTATGGTTCGCACAAATATAAAAAGAAAAAACCTGAAGCTGAAATCATAACGGAAGTTAGTTCTTAATACTTCGGCGGAAATTTAAAATTTTATAAATTTCCAATTATAAAGAAAAAGTTGTATAATAATATGTCAAAACTATAAAGTGAAATAATATTTAATTAATATGAATTATTGGAGGTAAAATAATGGATTATGCGATAATCGATACGGAGTATCAAAAATTACAATCAGAGGCAAACAGCGTCGGCGATAAAATACAAAACTTGGCGGCTAAGTTACAAAAATTACAGTCTTCCGGAAATCAGGATGCCCGCGAATGGCTTTTAGACCTTAAAGATATAGCTCTTTCCGTTCAGAGCGAGCAAAATCAAATGTTTTCTTTTTTGCAGACTTTACATCAAAATATTCCACAGGTTAGCGACCAGTGTTTTACCCAGCCGGTTCAAAATCAAGGTTACTCTAATCAGCAGCAACAGTATCAGCAACAGCAACAACAGCAACCGCAACAAAAAAAAGGATTTTTCAGTTCGCTTCTCGGCAGTGGCTTTGGGCAGGCTATAGAAATGGGCGCAGGATTTGGAATAGGAGATGATTTAATTAACAGTATTTTTTAAAGTCGTTGGCTTAATATAGAGCGCATAGTGTTGCAACGCATGTTTCCAAAATTATTTAAATTTATAATTATATAAAAATAACAGCTCTTTATCGGTCAGGCATCTTTTTAAAATAGAAGATTCTTTTTTTACAACGGACAGCATACTTGAGGCATCTTTGCCTGTTATTTTAATTCCAAGTTTATTCAGATTATATTTTATTGCGGCGGAACCGCCGTGTTTTCCCGTAAGCAGCTTTCTTTTTGAGTCTACCAACTCAGGAGGATATGCTTCATAATTAAGCGGATTTTTTAATATTCCGTCGGTATGTATTCCGGCTTCGTGGTAAAAAATATTTCTGCCGAATATCGGTTTATATACGGGAATTTTTCTCTTTGTAATTTTTGCTATAAATTTTGCCAGTTTTTTTGCTTTTATAAAATCAAATTTAATTTTTCGGTTTTCTATAAAATTAAGATAAGCTATGACTTCTTCAAGCGCGCAGTTTCCGGCTCTTTCGCCAATACCGGAAATACTTCCCGATACTGAATCTGCTCCGGCTTTTAATGCCGCTATTGAATTTGCGGCAGCCATTCCAAAGTCGTTATGCGTATGAATTTCAAGTATTATATTTTTAAATTTTCCGCCGTTTTTGATTTTTAATATATCTTTGTATATATTAAGAGGATTTAATATGCCTACCGTATCCGAATAACGGAATTTATATGCTCCTTCGTTTTCGGCAATTTTCATAATCTCGACTATCGTTTTTAAGTCCGCCCTGGAAGAATCTTCTCCTCCTACCGAATATTTTACCCCTTCTTTGCTTAATATTTTTAATATATTTATAAGGTTATTTTTTACGTATTCAAAATTTTTCTTAAGTTTATATTCTAAATGGATTTTCGATATCGGAACCGATACATGTATAAATTTTAGCCCTATATCTAAAGACGAATAAATATCTTCGGTAATTGCCCTGTTCCATCCGATTATTTTTGCATTGAGCCCAGATTCGTTTATTTTTTTTACCGCGTTTTTTTCATCTCCTCCCATAATCGGTATTCCCGCTTCTATTTCATTAACACCCGTTTCGTCAAGCATTTTAGCTATAAGCAGTTTTTCGTCCGCAGAAAAAACAATACCTGCAGTTTGTTCTCCATCCCTGAGAGTCGTATCGTTTATAATTATATTCTCTAATATATTATTCATACATTTTGCAAATGCATAATTTATGCCATAATTTTAGTCGTCTTTTTAAAGGGTATTTTAAAGGGGACAGATTTATTTATTTTTTGCAAATAATAAATCTTATGAATCTTACCGTTTCTATTATATGCATATCCGCAAAAGCAAACAGGAGTAAAAGAATAAATAAATATGCCCCTTGATTTTAATTAAACCGTTTTCTGTTTTTATCTGCTTTTTATTTAATCAATCGTGTTCATATATTAAGCAAATTTATTTCACAAATTATTTTTATTTCTTTTTAAATTTATGAAAAAGTTTATAAATTCGTAAATTATAAGTAGTTTTTGATTGAAAAGAAACTTTGGCATGAATATTGCAATAAATTAAATCAAGAAACAAATCATAAAATAAACATAAAGAAATTTAAGAAATGGAATTAAAACACTATTGGAGGATTAGTTATTAAACGTAATAAATATTAAATTTATATCTATTTTAAATAAAGCGCAAATGAGCGCATGCGGCAATGACGCCGCAATTAAAGAGACTTAAACCACTTAAAGCATTCGTTAAGTTTTTGTCTCCTTAGTTGCGGCGTTTTTGTTTTTAAAAAAACAATTTATTTTTATTTGGAGGTAGAAGAAATGAGACAGGTTGCAATTTACGGAAAAGGCGGTATCGGAAAGTCCACCACGACGCAGAATACTTTAGCGGCTCTTGCGGAAAGAGGAAATAAAATAATGCTTGTAGGATGCGATCCAAAAGCCGATTCCACGAGGCTGCTTCTAGGCGGAAAAAGTCAGGAAAGCGTCTTAAACGCCGTTAGGGATGTCGGGCAGGAGAACGTTACGGAAGAAGACGTGTTTAAAATAGGATTTGGAGGAGTAAGATGCGTAGAATCCGGCGGACCGGAGCCCGGCGTCGGATGTGCAGGCAGGGGAATTATTACGTCCATTACCACTCTTGAACAGCTTGGTTCGTACGAAAGAGATCTCGATTATGTATTTTACGACGTTTTGGGCGATGTAGTATGCGGCGGCTTTGCGATGCCTATAAGGGAAGCCTACGCAAAAGAAATATACGTCGTCTGTTCCGGAGAGCTTATGGCGCTTTATGCGGCAAACAATATATGCAAAGGCGTCCTTAAGTATGCTAATACAGGCGGAGTGCGTATAGGCGGGCTGATATGCAACTCAAGAAACGTGGACAACGAAAAGGATATGGTTGAAGCGTTTGCAAAAAAAATCGGAACGCAGATGATACAGTTTATTCCAAGAGACAACGTCGTACAAAGGGCGGAAATAAAAAAGAAGACCGTTATAGAACACGATAAAGATTGCGCGCAAGCCGACGTTTATAGAACGCTTGCAAAAAATATAGAAGAAAACGATATGTTTGTTATACCGAAACCTATGAGCATGCAGGAACTTGAAGACCATATGATGGAGTACGGTTTTATGGAGGAATACGAAAGGACTACCGACGGAAAAAACGCAGCCGTATAATTTTAAGGAAACTAATATATGAATAACTATCAAAATAACGATAATAGTATTAAAAATAATTTTACGACGGAAATTTCCAAACACCCTTGTTTCAATAAGGAAGCGTCGAAAAGTTATGGCAGAGTTCATTTACCGGTTGCTAAATCGTGCAATATTTCATGCAACTACTGTCACAGAGACTACGACTGCCAGAATGAATCCAGGCCGGGGGTAACGTCAAGTCTGCTTTTGCCGGAAGAAGCGGTAAGCAGGATATATGAGGTAAAAAGGTTTTTCGGCGATATAAGCGTAGCCGCAGTTGCGGGTCCCGGCGACAGCTTAACCGAGCCTTTGAATACTTTGAAGACGTTCGGGCTTGTCAAAAAAGAGTTTCCGGATATTATTCTATGCATGAGTACTAACGGTCTAAATTTAAGCGACAATTTAGAAGAACTGCTTGATATGGGCGTAAGATTTATTACGGTAACGCTAAATGCCATAGACGTTTCCGTTGCCAGCAAGATTTACAGATACGTCGATTATAAGAATATTATTTATACGGATAAAGATGCTGCTGAAATATTGCTTGAAAAACAGATAAAAGGTATAGAAAGCGCAATTAAAATGGGGTTTACGATAAAAATTAATTCCGTTCTTATACCAGGTATAAACGATTTTCACATAAAAGATATTTCAGAAAAAGCAAAAAAACTTGGAGTATATCTTTTTAACGTTATGCCTATGATTCCTGCAAAAAAGTCTTATTTTGAAAAAATAGGAGTAAAAGGCGCAGATAAAAAAGACGTTACGGATATAACCAAAGACATTGAAGGTATAAATATAATGGAGCATTGCAGGCAGTGCCGCTCCGATGCTGCCGGACTTTTAAGCGAAGATTTGAGCGGCAAGCTAATTTCTGAGAAAGGAGGTTTAAAATGCGAATGCAAGAAGATGCAGTTTTAGGGTGCAAACTTTCGAAAAGTTTAAGTTTTTCTCAGGATGAAGAGCTTTATATAGCCACCAGCGATACTAAAATCAAAATGATAGAGGATTATGCACCGTTTGTCGATAAAATTTTAAACGATATCTCCTATAATCCTAGAAATATTTTAGATTTAGGATGCGGACCGGGTTATATAGCGAGAAGATTAAGCGAAGTTTTGCCTAGTGCCATGGTTATTGGCGTCGATAAATCTCATGTTATGATAAATCATGCAAATAACGCTGTTAATAAATCGTTAAAGAATAGTTATATTTTTCGTGCGGAATTTGAAACGGATGGCGGGCCGATTGGAATGTTTGAAAAAGAGCCGGATTATTTGCATTATTATGAACCAAGACTTAAATATATGATTGCCGACAGTGCAAACCTGCCATTCTGTAATTTAAAATTTGATTTGATTTTATTGAAAGGAACTTATAAATGTTTAGAAAATAAGATCGATTCCCTTAAAGAGATGTATAGGGTTTTAAGTCACGGCGGGGAAATTTTTATATATGAGTTCAGAAAAGATATTCCTGAAGACGAATTTGCCGAGCTGACTAAATATATGAAACCCCAAAAAGTAAAATCGCTCAGACGTAAATTGAACTGCTCGTTAGACTTAGAAGAATATAGAAATCATTTGTCAGAAGCCGGATTGGATAAATTTGCGTTAATAGAACACGACGGACTCGATTTAAAAATAACTATAAAAAAACTAAATTTATAAAGATAAGGTATATATATAAAAGTATAAAATGGGAGGAAAGAAAATATGAGTATTATGGACGGTTTCTCCGGCGAAATAGATAATTACGTAAATGCTCCGCGTCGCTCCGGGGCAAAATGGGTTCCGCATTTTCTAATAGAATTCGACCATGCGAACTGTATATCGTGCGGAAGGTGTATAAAAGTTTGTCCGGGCGGAGTTTACGTATTTGAAGACGACGGGGATAAAATGATAGTAAAGATAGATAATTTAGATAATTGCATAGGCGATACCTGCTGCGAAAAAGTTTGTCCCAAGAACAAGACGATGCATCTGCATAAGTTTTCGCCGCTCGGTAAAAATTAATATTAAAGAACAATATTTGTATCTAAATATAAATTTACTAAATATAAAAAATAAGGAGTTTAAAATGGCGGTTAATTTTAAGGAGCAAGAAAGTATAGTAGAAGATATTCTTAGCGTTTATTCCGAAAGGGCAAAGAAAAACAGAAAAGAACATATCGGCATTAACGATAAAGAAACATGCGGAACCTGCGTCGCAAAATCAAACGTAAAATCCCTCCCCGGCGTTATGACTCCCAGAGGCTGCGCTTATGCAGGCTCAAAGGGTGTCGTATGGGGGCCGGTTAAAGACGTTATCAATATAAGCCACGGTCCGATAGGATGCGGCCATTACAGCTGGGGAACCAGAAGAAACTTAGCGGAAGGCGAACCGGCGGTCGAAAATTTCGTTCCTTTTCAATTTACTACCGATTTTAAGGAAAGAGATATTGTTTTCGGCGGCGACAAAAAATTAGAACAGGCGATTAAGGAGTTGCACGAGCTTTTTCCCACGGCAAAAGGAATAATCATAGAATCCGAATGTCCTATTGGATTAATAGGCGACGACATTGAATCCGTCGCAAAAAGAATGGGGGAGGAGATAGGTATTCCAGTGATTCCGGTAAGGTGCGAAGGATTTAGGGGTGTCAGTCAGTCTCTCGGACATCATATAGCCAACGATTCTATAAGGGATTTTGTGGTAGGAAAAGGAGAAATCGACGACAGCAAAAAGACGCCTTACGATGTTGCAGTATTAGGGGATTACAATATAGGAGGCGATGTCTGGTCGTCAATGAAAATATTTAAAGAAATGGGTTTAAACGTTGTTGCGCACTGGTCAGGAGACGGTTCGATAGAAGAAATGAAGATAACTCACGGGGTAAATTATAATCTTCTGCATTGTTATAGATCGATGAACTATATAGCGACTCATTTTGAAGAAAAATACGGTATTCCGTGGATAGAATATAATTTTTTCGGTCCGACGAAAATAAAAGAAAGCATAAGAAAAATAGCTAAATTATTCGACGAAAATATACAAGAAAAGTCTGAAGAGGTTATTAAGGCTTATGAACCAAAAATGCAGGCGGTTATAGATAAATATCGTCCCAGATTAGAAGGAAAAAAGGTAATGCTTTTAGTCGGCGGTTTGAGGCCGCGCCATATAGTCGGAGCTTATGAAGATTTAGGAATGAAAGTAGTTTCTACCGCATACGAATTTGCCCACAACGACGATTATGAAAGAACTACGAAAGAAGTCGAAAACGGAACGATAGTCGCAGACGACATGAACGAGTATGAATTTGTGGAACTTGCAAACAAGCTTAAGCCCGATTTAGTCGCTTCAGGCATAAAAGAAAAATATGTTTTTCAAAAAATGGGCATACCGTTCAGGCAGATGCACTCGTGGGATTATTCGGGGCCGTACCACGGTTACGACGGATTTGAAATTTTTGCTCGGGATATGGATCTTGCTATAAACAGTCCGTCTTGGAAATTAGTTAAGCCGCTCTGGAAAAAATAAAAGGAATAATATTTTATTAAGTTAAGTAATTAAAATTATAAAAATAATACCGGAGGTTTTATTATGGAAAAAGAAGAAGTAAAAAAGATAAAAGGCTGGATGAATACCGAGGAATATAAAGAGAAAAATTTCAACAGGAAAGCTATAGTAATAAATCCGGAAAGAGCATGCCAACCGCTTGGCGCCGTACTGTGCGCCGCAGGCTTCGAAGATACAATGCCTTTCGTTCACGGTTCACACGGTTGCGTCGCATATTACAGAAATAATTTATCGCGCCATTTCAGGGAGCCTTTTGCGGCGGTCTGCACGTCTTTAACCGAAGACGGCGCCGTTTTCGGCGGGCAGGCAAACGGATTTGAAGGCTTTAAAAATGCAACGGCTCTGTATAAGCCGAAAATGTTTGCGATATCTACGACTTGCATGTCTGAAATTATAGGAGACGACCTTGGTTCTATCGTCGGCAATGCAAGAGAAAAAGGTATTTTAACCGATGATATAGCGGCGCCGTATGCAAATACTCCGAGTTTTGTAGGTTCGCATCTCGAAGGTTACGACAGTATGCTTAATGCGATAATCGAAACTCTCGGCAAAAAAACGGATGCCGCTAAAACCGATATAATCAATATAATTCCTGGTTTTGAAACTACGATTGGCAATATAAACGAAGTCAAAAGAATTTTAAAAATTTTCGGAATTAATTTTCTTGTTCTTGCCGATTATTCAAACACGTTAGACAGTCCTTTAAACGGCGAGTATAAAATGTATCCGGACGGCGCGACTAAACTTGAAGACGTTAAAAATTGCCTGAATAATAAGGCTACCGTCGTTCTGCAAAAATATTCGACAAAAAAGACCTCTGCAACGCTGTCGGAGAAACTAGGACAGGATGTAAGGATAGTTAAAAGCCCGATAGGAATTAAAGCCACCGATGAATTTTTAATGACGCTTTCAGAAATATCGGATAAAGAAGTTCCTAAGGAATTAGAAGATGAAAGAGGAAAAGCCATAGATTCTATGACCGATGCCCAGCAATATATTCATGGGAAAAAGTTTGCTATATTCGGCGACCCCGATATGCTTGTAGGGCTTACCGGCTATCTCTTGGAAATGGGCGGAATACCGAAATACGTATTATGTTCAAACGGCAACGAAGATTTTAAGAAAGAGATTGAAGATTTATTTTCTGCTTATTCGGAAAGCGAGGGCGAAGTTTATATAGATAAAGATTTATGGCATTTAAGGTCATTAGTAATGACTTCGCCGGTAGATATGTTTATAGGGCCTTCGCACGGAAAGTTCGCTGCAAGGGATGCCAAAGTTCCACACATAAGAATCGGTTATCCGATATTTGACAGAGTTAATATACACAGATATCCGATTTATGGCTACAGCGGAGTAATTAATTTAACGACATGGATAGTTAATAAATTTATGGATATCTTGGACGATACGTGCGATGATGCGCATTTTGAACTTATGAGATAATTTGAGATGCGAAGAAATCTGTCATAGTAATATATTATAGTATTTGTGAAAATAACGTAAAAATAAAAATAAAGGAAGTGAGATAAAATGGGCTTAGCCGTAAAAGAAGAATTTTTTGACGAGCCGGCATGCGAACATAACGGAGTCGCAAAAGAGAAAAAAGCGTGCAAAACTGCGGCGCCAGGGTCATCTACGGGAGGATGCGCGCTTGACGGGGCATATATAGTTTTAAGTCCTATAAAAGACGCTTTAAATATAGTGCATGCGCCCATCAACTGTTTAGGAAACAGCTATAACCAGAGAACGTCTAAAGCGGAAAAGGGAAAGAATTACTATATGTACGGTTTAACGACCGCTATTAATGAAAATGACCTTATTTTCGGCTCTGAAGAAAAATTAAGGCAGGGCACAATTTATGCTTACGACAAATATAAACCTAAAGGAATATTCGTTTATAATACGTGCGTTCCTGCGCTTACCGGCGAAGATATCGAAGGAGTTTCTAAAGAACTTTCCGTCAAACTTAAAATTCCTGTCGTTCCGGTATTATCGCAGGGATTTTCCGGCAATAAAAATTTAGGAAATAAAATTGCCGGCGATGCTCTTTTTACCAATATTATAGGGAAAAAAGAGCCGAAAATAGATTTGATGGGAGAATTTAATATCAATTTAATAGGCGAATATAACATAAAAGGCGAACTGTTTTTAATTAAAAAAGCTTTGAAATCGATAGGAATAAACGTTCTTTCTACTATTACCGGCGATTCGACGATAGAGGAAATAATGTATTCGCATAAAGCGGAACTTAACGTAGTAATCTGCTCTAAAGCATTAGTTTATCTTGCGAGAAAAATGAAAGAAAAATTTGGAATTCCTTACATTGAAGAATCATTTTTCGGCATGACGTCAACCAATAAGGCGATTAAGGATATAGTAAATGCAATAGGCAATATGGAACTGATAAAAAAGACGAAAGATTATATTAAAATCATGACGAAAAAAACCGAAGAAAAAACTTATGAGTATAAAAAATTTTTGACCGGCAAAAAAGTTCTTTTATATACCGGCGGAGTCAAGAGCTGGTCTATGATTTCGGCGCTTAACGACTTAGGCTTAAAGGTTATAGCTACTGGCATTAAAAAAAGTACAGACGAAGATAAATTAAGAATAATTAAGGAATTCGATAAAAACGGTAATATAATTATGCTCGATAACGGCAATCCCGTAAATCTTATAAAAATAGCAAGGGAAAATAATGCCGACATCATACTTGCTGGAGGCAGAAATCAATATACGGCAATAAAATCGCTCATTCCGTTTTTAGACGTAAATCAGGAAAGATTGCAGCCGTATGTGTCTTATGAAGGTATTGAATGCATGGCAAAACTAATTTATTCGGAAATTAAAAGTCCGCTTTTTAAATTGCTGAAAGAATCTATTGGATGAGCAATAAAATAATTAGATGAATAATCGACTTCAGGTTCCTTTTATTGCGACTTTATATGACTTTGTACAAAAATTTAAGGCAAGGTAATATAAGGGGTAAAATTATGGTAAATAATATGGCGAATAGACTTAAAAATATAGAAATTAATCCTTTAAAAACAAGTTCGTCGCTCGGCGCTGCCGTATTTTTTCTAGGATTAAAAAATGCCGTCGTCCTGATGCACGGAGCCGTTGGCTGTGCAAGTTTCGACAAGGTCACGCTAACGAAGCACTTCAGGGAAAATATACCGATAGTTACGAGTGCTTTAAACGAAACAGGCGCAATACTCGGAGGCAAAGATTTTCTAATATCGGGAATTAACAATGTTTACGAAAAAATGAAGCCGGATTTTATAGGCGTAACTTCGTCGGGTCTTACGGAAACGCAAGGCGAAGATATCGCAAGGATTATTAAAGAATTTAAAGATTTTAAAAACGCGCAAAATATCCCTTTTTCTAACGTAATTTATGCAAGTACTCCGGATTATAAAGACGGATTTGAAGAGGGCTATCTATCGGCAATGCTCTCACTGCTGACGGAGGCGAGAGATAAAAACAAAGAATACTGTTCTTATAAAAAATCAAAAAGTATTAACGTGTTTTGTCCGCCTTCGTTTACGCCGCAGGATTTTTTAGAACTTCGTGAAACTTTAGAAGATTTTAATTTAAAACCTATTATGATACCTGATTTAGGCATGTCGTTAGACGGACATTTAGATGAAAGAGGTTATCTGCAAACTACGACCGGCGGTTTAGACGCAAAAGATTTAACTAATATCTTTAGCGGCGAATTTAATTTAATAATAGGTTTGAGCCTTAAAGACGCTCTTAAGAATATTGAAGACTTAACCGGTTTAAAGACATATTATTTTTCTAATTTATGCGGACTGAAAAACAGCGATAATTTTTTTAAGTTTATTTCTAAAGCTAGCGGAAAAGAAATTCCCGAAAAATATAAAAGGCAGAGAAGACGTATGATGGATGCTTATTTGGATGCGCATTTTTATTTTTCCGGAAAAGAAATAGCTTTAGCCCTCGGTATAGACCTTTTAGATTCTTTTTCCGCTATTTATTCGGAAATCGGAGCAAATTTAAAACTTGGAATAACGACAAAAGCCGTAAACGATATTAAGTACAGATTTTTAGATTTGTCGGAAGGCGATTTGGATTTACTCGATAATTGCGGAAACTTAGATATGATAGTTTCAAATTCAAACGCAAAATTTTATGCCGAAAATTTAGACATACCTTTGCTTAAAGCAGGGTTCCCGATAATAGACGAAATAGGACATAATTATAAGCATTATATATTGTATGACGGCGCTATAAATCTTGTTATCGAAAGCGCAAATTTACTTTTTACCGAGTAAAAAAACGATAATTAACAAATAATAACTAATAAGATTAAACGTAAGAATAATTTAAATTTAATAAAAATCGTGGGGAGGGAGGTTAAAATGAAAGTAGGTTTTGCGACAAATGATAATATTTTAATCAATGACCATTTTGGATGGGCTAAAAATTTTGCAATTTATGAAATAAATATGGACGGATTTAAATTTTTGGAAAACAGATATTTTGAAGATGAGGCAGAAGAACTTAATAAAATTGATAGAAAGATAGAAAAATTGATGGACGTAAAAATTATTTTCATAGAAAGCATAGGCGGGACGGCAGCTGCGAGAGTAGTAAAATCCGGCATATATCCGGTAGTTAAAAAGGGAATAGGAGCAAAGCCCGCACCTTTAAAGATTGACGACGTTATGGAAGAACTTCGGGACGTTTTGTCTAAGAATCCGCCCCCATGGTTAAAAAAAATTATTTTAAAAGAAAAAGAAATCGGGCAAGTTGCATAAAAATTAAAATTACGGATTTGGTACAATGGCATAAAAATTGCAACTTAATAAAGCATGGAAGATGAAAAAGATTTAAATTTAAATATAAAAGTTTTAGTAGTGGACGATTTAAAAGAAAGGAGAGAAGAACTTAAGCTTATTTTAAATTCGGTCACGACGGATATATACGAAGCCGATAACGGTGCGGCGGCAGTATTGGCGGCAGAAGAGCATAAACCCGATATTATATTCATGGACATAAAGATGCCGTCAATGGACGGAATTACCGCTTGCAAAAAGATTATGGAGAAAACGCCGGTTCCTATTATTTTTTTAACCGCGGGCGCAGTCGGTTTAGAAGATTATGATTATTACGTCGAATCTTTAAGAGGGTCGGGAGCATTCTCTTACATAACAAAGCCGGCGAAAAAAAGCGAAATTTTAGCCCAGACCATAATTGCTATAGAAAATTTTAAAAAATTTCAGGATATCAAAAAAGAAAACGAAAATTTAAAACAGTATATAGAAGGCAGGAAATTAATAGGTAAAGCAAAAAATATACTTATGAATAAAGAAGATATTTCGGAAAAAGAAGCGCATAGCAGATTGCAGAAGTTAAGCATGAACAGCGGCCGTCCTATAGAAGAAATAGCAAGGGCGATTATTTTAACGGACGGCAATAAAATACAAAATAACTTTTAACTTAATAAAATAAATTCAAATTTTTATTTGAAAAGGAGATTTTTATGGAAATGGTAAGAGCTATAATAAGACCGGAAAAAGAAAAAGACGTTCTTAAGGCGCTTGAAGAAAACGGGTTTGTTTCCGTAACCAAGATGCATGTTTTTGGTAGGGGAAAACAAAAAGGAATTAAAGTAGGCGAAGTGGTTTACGACGAACTGCCGAAATTAGAGCTAATGATAGTCGTTAATAAAGGCGAGGCAAACAAGGTTTGCGATATTATTCAGGAAAATGCTGTAACCGGACACATAGGCGACGGAAAAATTTTTGTAATACCGGTATCGAATGCTTACACCGTAAGGACCGGAGCCGAAGGTTTGTAAAAATATTATCTTACATAGTTATAGGCGCGAATGTATTAAACAGTTTATTTATTGTTTATTTGTTGAATTATTTATCTTAATTATTTAATTTAATTAATGAGGTTTTTATGGAATCTAAATTTCAGGAAAACGTAGTAGAAATTATAGCTATAATAAGGCGGCACAAGGTTCAGGAAACAAAAGAGGCTTTAAGCAATGAAGGTTTCGACCAGATAACTTTTTATTCTATACACGGAAGAGGCAAACAGAAAGGCAGGGGAGGACTTGCCAACGAATTAGACCCCGGTTTAAATCTAATAAATAATAAAGAAAACATACCGGATAACGATTACGGTTTCCTTCCGAAAAGGATGTTGTCCTTATCTATCAAAGAAGCAGATAAGGACAGAGCCGTAAAAACTATAATACAGGTAAATAAAACCGGACATTACGGCGACGGGAAAATATTCGTTCTTCCTGTGAGTCTTGTCGAAAGAATAAGAACGGCGGAAGAAGGACTTTACGCGATAAGTTGAGTATGAACGGCATAATGAGGCAACATGTTATTTTTGAATATTTTCTAACCCATACAACAATGCATATGCACGGACATATCAATACTATCAACACATATCAAGGCAGGACGATGAATGCTAATTCAAATATCGAAATTACCGGTAAAAGAATCGGCGCATGCAGCGTAAAATAAATAAAAAACTTATTGACAAAATAACGGCGGCAGATAATGAGATAATACTGATGCAATACAGGATACAGGATTCTAACTCTGTCGGCGTGGAAGACGTAGAGTCCTCGCGCAAGCTTGGTTGAGGCGATGGCAACATATTCGATGCGGTTACCTCCGGAGTTAGAATGATTATGGCCGACATCCTTATCAATACTTTTAATTAAAAAATGTGTTCCAGAAGGCGGATATATTGGATTAACTGAAGAAATGGTCGAAAATCATTTATCCGTCTTTTGCGAATAAGAAGGAACACAAGAAGAAATGTTTTTAAGACTATCCAAGAAAAAAATCAAAAACTATAATCTTATAATTATGATAGATAGACCTTCAGAAATAAATTCCTGCTTTTATTGTGTGCAAAAAGACCATGATTTGCTGTAATTCTCCAGTTTATTTGCCTGTTTATTGAATATACGCAAAAAAAACAGTATAATAATAATTAATAAATAAATGCTATATATAATATTATAATTATTAAGGTGAATAAATATGCAGAATACGGAATTTGAAGCTGAGGTAAAAAACGGCGTAATCCGTTTGCCTAGGAAATATTATAATGCAAAAAAAGCAAAAGTCATAATATTGGATAATGAAACCGGCAATAATAAAGATTTTATTTTTAAAACGGTTAATAACCCTGCGCATTTAACCGGATGCATTTCTTTATTGTCAAGAGAAGAAGCAAATGAAAGATAAAATTTTTCTTGATTCAAACATATTTCTTTATGGTTTTTCCGACATTGACCCGCAAAAACATGAAATTGCAAAAAATATTCTGTTATTGGATGATTTTGCCCGTCAGCACTCAGGTAATCAACGAAGTTAGCAATAATATGCTTAAAAAACTGGGATTTGATGAACCCAGTGTAATCGAATTTATCGACAGTTGCTATAAAAGATATTTGATTATTAGTTTTTCTAAAGATATATTGCTTAAGGCATCTTTAATCAGGACTAAATACCGTTATTCATACTGGGATAGTACAATAATAGCATCCGCATTGAAAAACAAATGTGATATTTTGTATTCAGAAGATTTAAATTCAGGACAAGAGATAGAAGAACAATTGAAAATTGTCAATCCGTTCAAATAAATAAACTTTATTTCTAATGTTTTTTAATCTTAAACTTTAATAATTCCATCATTAATATAAAAAACAGCGGTTAATTATGAAGCATAACTGGAATGCCGAAGATTACGCAAAGAATTCTCAATGCCAGTTGCAATTAGGCGAAGAACTTATCGAAAAACTTTCTTTAACCGGCAGTGAATCCTTACTCGATATAGGCTGCGGAGACGGAAAAATAAGCGCAAAATTATCTAAGATACTAAAAAAAGGAGAAGTAGTCGGCATAGATGCATCCGAAAATATGATAAATTTAGCGTCGAAAGAATTTTCAAACGATAAATTCCAAAATCTGACATTTTATCGAATGGATGCAGAAGAGATTAACTTCTCTAAAAAATTTGATATTGCTTTTTCTAATGCTTGTCTTCACTGGATAAAAGACCATAGCTACGTTCTTAGAAAAGT
Organism: Candidatus Acidulodesulfobacterium acidiphilum; assembly: GCA_008534395.1. Classification (NCBI taxonomy): domain Bacteria; phylum Candidatus Acidulodesulfobacteriota; order Candidatus Acidulidesulfobacterales; family Candidatus Acidulidesulfobacteraceae; genus Candidatus Acidulidesulfobacterium; species Candidatus Acidulidesulfobacterium acidiphilum. Next base: position 1,031 of record SHMQ01000037.1, on the reverse strand, counting down.
TCATGCCTGCCTTAAGCCGAAAGGCAGAATTTTATTTCAAATGGGCGGACGCGGCAATGTGGATGAAGTTTTGAATACCGTTAAATTAGTCCTTAACAAACCGGATTGGAGTAAGTATTTCAATAATTTCGTTACGCCGTATTATTTTTACGATATAAAAGACTACGAGATATGGCTTTCGGAAAATAATTTTAAGCCTCTACGATTGGAATTGACTAAAAAGAATATTAAACATGCCGGAGAAGAAAGTTTTAAAGGCTGGTTAAGGACTACATGGTTTCCATTTACGGACTGCTTGCCTGAAACATTAAGGGAAACTTTTCTTGACGAAGTATCGGAATCTTATAAAATGGACCATCCAACAGATAAATCAGGCAATATTAATGTAAAAATGGTTCGTTTGGAGGTTGAAGCGTATGTCTTATAAATCTAAATTATGATAAATCGTCGCAATTTTTATAAATGTCCGGCGTTTCGGACGTAATTTCGCCGCTCGGAAGTTCGTAGTAAAGTTTGCCGTTTCTACTATAGACGTTGGGAATTCCCATTTTAAGATTTTCTTTCTGCGCATTTCTTACGGCATTATGTCCCACCCTTATTATCTCGTCCCTTAATCTGGTAAATTCATCATTGCTCATATAGAACCCTCAAACTGTTTATATAAAAATTCATTTAATACCGTTAAATAATTTTCTTTGAAAATTAAAGGCAGCAGATTTATTTAATATCTTTAATCATTTTTTCAATCGTTTTTGACAGACGGGGTATTTCTATATAGCATACCTGAAACACGGCCTCGGCATCTATGTCAAAATACTGATGGCTAATAATATTTCTCATGCCTATCGCTTTTTTCCATTCAATATCAGGATATTTTTTAAAAAGTTCTCCTTCCGTAATTTTGTCAAGCTTCTTGAGGGATTCGCCTATTGCTATAAGCGGCATGCAGATAGAATCTAATTTTTCCATTCCTGCCGGCGAATCGGTAAAATCTGAAACATCCTTGACCGGTTCAAACCGTAATAAAATTG